>JAIFLS010000183.1:0-27186 GCA_020048935.1 bacterium
CCGTGGGGCTGTGCATGGGTTGTCCATGGGGAAGCCTGAAAGACTCTTTCATGGGCTGCTTATGCTCTCTTCCACGGACAAAGCGTGCCCGGAGGTCACGCTCCTTTGAACTGGCGATTGTGCGCCAGCACCCAAGTTTGGGAGTCTTTCCTTGGATGTTGGGCGTTCGATGTTGGATGTTGGGCGTTGAAATAAGTTTTCAGCGCCCCCGGGCGACGGCATTCGCCCCGAACCGCTGGCGCAACTGGTCCACCGAGCGGCTGAGCCGCTCGCGTTTCCCCCGGTCGGCCTCCTCGCCACCGAAGAGTGACAACTGCTCCGGTGGGCGGTCCTGCAGGTCGCTGACACCGAACCCGATCAGGCGCACTGCCGCATGGTCGCCAGCGATCTCGGCACGCAGCAGGGCCAGGGCCGCCGTGCGCAGGGCGAAGTCATCGCAGCAGGGCGGTGTGAGCGGATGCTGGCGCGTGATGGTCTTGAAACTGTGCCAGCGCAGCTTCAACCGCGCCGTACCGGCATAGCGCCCCTTCGCCCGCAGGCGAGTGCCCACCTCATCCACCAACTCCAGCAGCGTCCGCTCCAGGCGCTCGGCATCCCGTACATCACGGTTGAAGGTGTGCTCCTTCGAGATGCTCTTCTCCTCCTGGGCCTCCTGCAGCTCGCGTGAATCCTCGCCGTACGCCAGACGCAGCAGATGCTCCGCCGCATGCATCCCCACCACCGGCTCCAGCGCCCGGACCGTGCTCTGCTGCAGGTCGGCGATGGTCGCGAACCCGGCGTCATTCAGCCGCTTCTGCAATACCACCCCCACCCCCCAGATGCTCCCCACCGGCAGCGGGGCCAGAAACGCCAGTATCCCCTCGCGCGTGACCGGAACCACCGTCACCCCGTCGGGCTTGTTCATGTCGCTGGCCAGCTTGGCCAGGAACTTGTTGGCCGCCACCCCCACCGAGGCGGTCAGCCCGGTCTCCTCGCGGATCAGCCGCCGGATCGCCTGCGCGATTTCCGGTCCGGTGCCGAAGAGCGCTTGCGAGCCGGTGACATCCAGGAATGCCTCGTCAATCGAGAGCGGTTCCACCAGCGGCGTGAATCGTTCGAAGATGGCTAAGACCGTGGCCGACACTTCCTGATAGCGCTCGCGACGCGGGGCGACGAAAACCGCCTCGGGGCAGCGGCGGGCCGCCTCGCCGGAGGGCATGGCGGAGCGGATACCGAAACGGCGGGCCTCGTAGCTCGCCGCCGCCACCACGCCGCGCTGGTTCGCCGGCGCGCCGACGACCACCGGACGCCCCCGCAACGCCGGATTGTCGAGCTGCTCGACCGAGGCGAAGAAGGCATCCATATCCACATGCAAGATGACCCGTTCCATGACGCCACCTACTACTCGCCTGCCAGCAGACCGCGCAGCCGCGTGTTGGCATCCTCGCCGACCAGCACCACGCCGTCATCGCCAGACGAGGCCGGATCGGGAGCCCCCAGGAACACCAGTTCAAAAGCCTCACCGGGCTTTGACAGGTAGTACTCCAGGATGTCATCGGCACTGAGCGTCGGCATCCCGAAGCGCGACACCATCGGGAACTGGATGCGTCCGCAGCCGTTGAGAGTATGGTACACCACCTCCGTGCAGCACAGCCGTTTCGGGCACATGAAATCAAACCGCAGGTCGTAGTCGCGCCCCAGGAAGTCGTAGACCTTCTGCAGATAGGCCCGGCGCTCCTCGATGCCGATCACCGGACGCAACACCGCCACCAGTCTGACCTTCTCGCCGACCACATGCCCGATGTCGTTCCAGATCACCCCCTGCCCCACGGCCTCGATCAGGTTGTCGCGCCCCGGCGACAACCGCCAGCGCTGGCTGATCCGTAGCGTCTGGCGCTGCAGGTCATCCCCCACATAGACAATGCCGTGCTTGAATACACCGGGGAAGAACACGCTCGACAGATAGCCGGATGTGTAGGTCAGCAACACATCGCCCGGCTGGATCAGCGTCTTCATCAGGTCATGCTGCTCATGGGTGAATTCGGTGTGCCGGGCGAACGGCGAATGCACCAAGGGACTCAGCAGTTGCAGAGAGAAGTGCCCCAGGGCCTTGACGCCGCCCATACCCGCCTCGCCAGCGGCCTTTAGGGCACCGGCGGCCATGCTCTTGCGCAGGCGGTTCTCCAAAGCCGGGAACACCACGCCGCGCTTCCCAAGCAGACGTTCGATCGACGCCTCGCCGAAAATGTGATAACGGCGGATGGCCTCCGTCAGGCTGCGCATCTGCGCATCATCCGTCTCGGCACGCGCGATCTCCCCGTCCGGTTTGGCAGCCTCCAGGAAGAAATGCCAGGCGGCGTCGCGCGCATCCAGATTGGCCGGATCCAGCGCCGTCTCGAGAATCGCGTTGTACATCCCCGACTCGATCTCCGCCAGCGGGTACGCCCGGTTGAGCGCCGCGCGCGAAACCTCATCATCATAGAAGAACAGCAGGAACTGGCTGTCGCTGCTGGTGATCTGCATGGCCGCCCGCATCCCGACGAGCTGGGCCTTCAGGCGCGTCTGGCGGCCGCGCAGGAGTGACGGTGAATCGGCATAGTCATCCGCGATTTCCCAGAGCAGCGTGCGGCAGAGCTGGAACCGGAACAGCAGATACGCATAACGTTCCATGTCCTCCTGCGTGAGCTCATCGCGCGCCCCCTGGTGCCGCGCCAGCACGGACGCCTCAAGCAGTACCGCCTGCATCTCGTCGGCAACAGAATCAAGAAACAGCAGATCCGCCGTCATCCGGTCAGCGCCCGAGGCCGCCCCGGTACGACCATCGGCCCGCCGCGAGAAGGTATCCGCCGAATCACGCCGGAGTCCGCCCCCCGGCCCGCTGGCGCAACCCGCCAGGATCAGTGCCAGGACACACATACCCGCCAATCGTCGTTGCGACCTCATCACGACTCCTTGTTTATAACTTGGCCATTTTGACTCAGTTTTCGGTGGACGACTACGGCGACGACTACGGATTACGATTCGATCTTACACACGGCGTCAACCGTAGTCGTCGCCGTAGTCGTTTTCCGTTCTCCCGTCCCAAAAAGTTACCCACCTGTTTTCGCCCGTAGCCCGGGTGGTCGGCTTGTTTATCGCCGCCCACCGACCTGCCTACGGAGTGAGCGCTAACGGACGTTCCAGCGTCTGGCCACGGGCGATGCCGTGACCGCTGACCAGCTCGGCCACCGAGACCTGATCGCGCATTTCCATGATTCGCACCGTCCCGATAATCGGTCCGGGCATGATATCGAGAACATCACCGGTCAGCGGATCCGTCACCGGCGTCCCTTTTCCACGTACCTGATAAACCACTCCGGCCTCCAGACCGCGCTCACGGCCCCCGTTAAGCACGATACGCGGACCGTCGACCTCCGCGATCATCGGCATCCAGGTTATCCGCGGCATTTTCTTCACAACCCCGTGAAGTCCCTGCCGGATGGCGGATGCGGTGGCGATCCCGAGTGGTGTCTGGAAAAAAGAACGCCCTCCGAACTGGATCCCCTTGTAGTCCCCCTTCGCGAAGGCATCGCCCGCCCTGGCCTTGCCCGCACATTGCACCGAATCAACAATGCGCCCGGATTCGATATCCACGATCGTCAGGGTCAATCCCACGCGGGCGGTATAGCCGCCGGAGCCGATGAACAGGTGCCGGAGCCCCAGCCAGAACGAACCACCGCTGGATTGGGTGAAATCGGTAATCACACCGCGGATCAGGTAATGCGCATTGTCAAGCCGTCCTTCATCCACCCGCCCCTCCGGGCGGAAAAGACGGTTCGACTGGCGGGAGATCTCGTCCACGACCTTGTCGAGGCTGCCGCGCTCGAGCACCACGAAGTTGCGCGAATCCACCAGTTCGGAAACCAGCAGATCCGCCATCCCCGCCCCCAGGTTCCACTGCCCCTCGAAGCTGGAACGGTTATCGAAAGAGGCCACGGCCACGCGCGGCGGCACGGCATCCGGCGGCAACGGGGGGACTCGTCCGGTCTGGCAACCACTCAGCCCCGCCAGTATCACAGTGATCGCTGAAAAGATCAAATTCCTAAGCAATTTCATACTTGCCAGTCCCACGGTCGATCCACTAGTCCTCTTTCGGTTTGTCTTCCCCCGCAGCGGGCTTATCGCCCTCTTGCCGGCCACGCTTGAACTCGTTGAGGCTCTTGCCCAGCGCACGAGCTAGTTCCGGCAACCGCTTCGCGCCGAACAACAGCAAAATAGCGACGAGAACGATAATAATCTCTAAGGGGCCCGGTCTCATAATCTAATCACATTCCTTTCTCCGGCCGACACAACCGGATAACCGCATTTACTATCACCTCAGGCAGTGATAAATGCAAGTCATTGATTGCGAAACCAGATTGCGGAAAACCATTCGTTCCGACGGTCAACTCCGCGAGACATTCGCCCACGCCAGCAAAGTGCCTCTTCAATCTCTCTCACCCTACCCCGCCAGAATGGCTTCGGTTGCCGCGATCAGGGCGGTCATCTCGCCAGGGGTGCCGATCGTGATGCGAACGTAACGGGCGAGCTCACCCTGCGGGAAATAGCGGATCAGGATGCCGCGCTCGCGCAGGGCCGCGACGTAGTCCACCGCCGTAATGCCCTCCGGCGGTTTTGTCCAGATGAAGTTGGTCTCGGATGCAAAGACGTCAAAGCCCGCTCCCGCCAGGGCCGACCCGAGCCGGTCGCGCTGCGTCTTGATCAAGGCGACATTGCGACGCATGTAGTCGACATCCTCCAGCGCCGCCAGAGCCAATGTCTGCGCGACGCGGTCAAGATTGTACGAGTCCTTAAGCTTGTTCAGCGCCTCGATCAGCGCAGGGGCACCCACACAGTAGCCGACCCGCAACCCGGCAAGGGAGTAAGATTTCGAGAGCGTGCGCGAGACCAGCACGTTGTCGTAGCGCCGGGCCAGCGCCATGCAGTCGGACTCGGCGAAATCCACATACGCCTCGTCGATCAGCACCACTCCCCGGTACGAGGCGCAGAAGGCCTCGATCGCCTCGGGTGGGAATGCCATGCCGGTCGGCGCATTCGGATTGGTCAGGAAGAAAAGGCCGCTGCCCTCCACAGGCGGCGTCTGCCAGGAGAATCCCTGCCCGAGGGCCACCGGCATTGTCCGGACGTCGCGAATGGCCGCCAGGACGGGATAAAGCGAGTAGGACGGCTCGAAATAGCCGATGCAGCCATCGTTCTCGACAAATGCCCGCGTGCAAAGGGCCAGGACTTCGTCCGACCCGTTACCGGCGAAGACATGCTCCACCCCGCAGGCATGCATCGCCGCGATCCGTCGGCGCAGCGCATCGGCGGCGGGCGGCGGATACAGCCGCAGGGTTTCCGCCGAAAGGCCGCGCAGCGCCGCATCGACCTTCGGCGAAGGCGGATACGGGTTCTCGTTGGTATTGAGCTTGATGAACTTCCGTTCGCCCGCAGGCTGTTCGCCCGGCACGTAGGCGTGAAGCGACTGCACCGATGCCCTGACAAGTGACTTTTTCATACACACCTCAATCTTTACCAACCTCGTTTTCGCCCGGCACCCCAAGTGGCGGGCTTGCCTACTCCTCAAAGCGAATCGTGCCCGCGCGCACGTGAGCGTCGAGCCCCTCGACCCGCCCGAATGCCTCGATCACCGGCAGGACATCCTGCAGGTCGCGGCGGGTGAACTCGATAAAGCTGCTGCGCCGCCGGAAGTCATCCACCGTCAGCCCGGAAAACATCGCCGCCGCCCCGCCGGTTGGCAGGACATGACTGGGACCCGCCGCGAAATCGCCGGCGGATTCCGGCGTCCAGGGGCCCATGAAGACGGCGCCTGCACAGCGTACCTTCTTCACCCAGCGGCGCGGCTCACGAACCATCAGTTCCAGATGCTCGGGAGCAAACCGGTTGCAGAGGTCAATGCCAGCCTCGAGGTCATCCACCTTGACCAGCATGATGCCGCCACTGTCGGCCACCCGCCGGATGGCCGCGCCCCGCGACAGCGTGGCGGTGTGCGCAAACATTGCAGACTTGACGGCGTTGATCAGCGCGGCGTCTGTCGCCACCAGCAGCGCCTTCTCATGACCGGTCCCGTGTTCGGCCTGCGAGAGCAGGTCCATCGCCACATGCGCAGGATTGGCGCCCGAGTCCGCCAGCACGGCGATCTCGCTGGGGCCGGCCACCAAGTCCAGCGCCACGTCACCATAAACCTGCCGCTTGGCGGCCGTCACATACGTGCCGCCCGGCCCGACGATTTTCCGCACCCGCCGCACGCTGCGTGTGCCGTATGCCATCAGGCCGATGGCATGGACGCCCCCTACCCGGTAGATCTCGGTAGCCCCGGCGAGCTTCAGCGCGTAAAGGACATACGGGTTCACAACCCCGTCCGCACCGCAGGGGGTGCAGGCCACGATCTCGGGCACGCCGGCGGCCCTTGCCAAGGTGGCGGTCATCAATGCCGTGGAGGCCAGCGGTGCCGCGCCGCCAGGGACATAGACGCCCACGCGATCAAACGGCACGAAGAACTCGCCCAGCCGGCCGCCGCGCTCGGTCTTCATCTGCCAATCGCGCTTGACACCGGCCACGGAGAACCGGGTGATCCGGCGGCAGGCCTCCTTGGCCGCGGCACGGAACTTAGCATCGACTATTTTCGCCGCCGCTTGCACTTCGGCGTCGCTGACCCTCAGTGTGGCCACGCTAAGGCTGGCCCCGTCGAAGCGTTGCGCGTAGTCCACGACCGCCGAGTCGCCTCGCTGTTTGACATCGGCCAGGACCGACCGCGCCACATCCTGTGCCTTGTCATCGAACGCCGGCCTCGAAAGGAAGGCATCCACCATCCGGTTCGCGTCCCCGGCTTTCCATTCAGTTGTCTTTATTCGCATTGGTTCCTCCCGTTCCCGCCCGATAGCGGACAGTCACACGGCCCTGCCCGGAAGCGCCCGTCCAGTTGGCGGGATTCCATAACTGCCGCACCAGTTCCAGGGCAAGCGCCCCATTATCGCTTTTCTCGATAAAGAGTTCAAGCGGTCGCCCGTTTTTGTCGAATTGCATCCACAAATCCGCCTCAAGGTGCTTCACATCACCAGGCAGCTTGAAAGTCTCCATGAAGGTGGAACTCAATTGCGTGTTGCCCAGCGACGGGGAACATACCACACGCCAGCGGGTCATGGAAGCCGGATTCGTGTTTCCTCCAGTACCCGTCAACACCTCGGCGATGGGGATGGGAGCCAGCGCTTCCGCCGCCAGGCGCAGCGCAGACTCGGATGTCTCGTCATACATCTGCTGCTGCTCGCCCTCCACCGTTGGCAAGGGTTTTTCCTTGAAGCGGCGAAAAACAGGCACCCCCTGGAGCGAGTCAATTGAGGGACCACCGGCCCCGAAGGAGACCGCCGAGGGCAGAGTCACCAGTTCCGGACGGAGCGCCAGCGGCACCTGGGCAAGCGGCTCGGGCCAGGCTCTGATCATGCAGAAGGGGGCCGACGGGGCGGATATCTCGCCTGGCGGGCGCGACGGCACCAGCAGCAGGATACCGAGCCAGAGCAGCACCACGAAACCCGTGCCGCCGTCGATGGCTCCGCGCAACCCGCCACGGCGCATCCACTCCCTGCCCGGCATATCGCTCATGGCTGTGCATCCACCGGTTGAGTTCCAAGGTTTATGCGCTGCATGCCGGCCTCCTGCGCCAGTTGCATCAGCCTCATCAGATGGTGATGTTCGATACGCCGGTCGGCATATAACGTCAGCGCGGTTTCATTCAGGTGGATGCGTTTTTCAGCCAGGGCCGCCCGCAGCGCCTCCAGGCGCTTCTCGTCGTCGAGCGCATACTGCACGTTGTCGAAGAATACGCGGTACACAGGGGCCCTGGGAGGACCGGAGACCAAGGCCACCGCGATCAGCGGACTGGCCAGGCCGGCACCGGGCTGCGCGTCCGGCAGTTCCACCACCACGCCGGGCTGGAGCACGATGCGAGAATGCAGCAGCAACAGATAGAGGATCACCAGTGCGATATCTAGCCAGGGGGCCATCCGCAGCAGCCCACTACGGAAACGTACATCGGGCACGTAGCGGGTCCGCATGTCCCCACCGGGCAACGGATCCTTGATCGAGGTGGTCTGCATGGCGTTACTGCTCCTCCCGGCGGCGGATTCCCTTGAGGAAGGCCACCATCTCGTAGCGGGTCCTCTCCATGTCCAACACGATGCGGTCGATCTTGATCACCAGCAGGTTGAAGGCCGCGTAGCACGGGATCGCCACGGCCAGTCCGACCGCCGTCGTGGAGAGCGCCAGGAGCAGCCCGTCAAGGAGGTTCGCGCTCTGCACCAGCGGTCCCTGCGCCTTCAGGGTCAACGCCCCGTCGAGGATCCCGAGTATGGTACCGAACAGTCCCAGCAGAGGGGCAAGCTGCGCGATGGTGGTGATCACGACCAGACGCCGCTCCATGCGCGAGATCTCCGCCGCCGCCGCATCCTGCAGGGTCCGGTACAGGTCCTCCTTGTCCGCCTCGCGGTAGAGGATGGCGACCTTTACCAGGTAGGCCACCGGCCCGGGCGTCTCGTCGCAGAGTGCCAGTGCCTCCTTGATGTTCCCTTTGCTCAAGACATTGAAGATTCCATTGAGAAAATCGGAGTATCGGATCCGGGCACGGTGCAGGCTGAACGACCGCTCGATAAACACGCCGAAGGCGACCGCCCCTCCGAGAACGATGATCCAGGAGACCGGTCCTCCCAGCGACAACAATTCCAGTACCGCCATGTCTCACCCCTCCCTGTCAGTAGAACAACCACCAATAATCCGATTTGACCGCCTTGATCCGCGCTTTCGCCTCGGGCGAGAACTCGACATCCGCCGCCTCCGCCCGTTCGAGTATCCGTACCAAGTGCCTCCAGTCCTGGCGGCGCTCGATGATCGCCGCCGCCCCGCGCGCCGCGCGAGAGAACCAGACACGGGCCGCCTCCCCGGGAATACCGCCGTTCTCCTTCTCAACCAGGAAGGGCAGCATCACACCGCTGTAGTACTGCTCGAGCGCCACATCCGTGCGACCCAGCTTCTCGTGCGTCAACCCCAGCTTGTAGGCCGCCTGCAAGACATCGTCCAGCATCAACCCAGGGGTCTGAAGCAGCGCCTGATAGGAAAGCGAGGCCTCCTCGTAGCGGGCAGGGACTTCCGCACCCAGCGTGAACTGGCAGTCCCCCTTGCGACCAAGCGCCATCGCGGCGAGTTCGCGACCGGGGAAGTTGTTGATGACCTCCTCGTAAACCAGGATAGCCGCGGCGAAACGGCCAAGCTGGACCATCGCCTCAGCCTGATGGAAACGGGCATCCGCCAGCAGGTCGCTGACCGGATACTGTTTCGCCATGCGCCCGAGCAGCTCGATCGCCTGGAGGTACTGCTGGCGCCGCAAAGCCGCAAGACCGGCGCGCAACAGAGCCTGCGGTGCCAGTTCATGGGCCGGATAACGGTCGACAAAGGAGAGGAAAGCGGTTTCGGCCGCCTCGTCGTGGCCGGCGTTGTACTCCAGGCGCGCCACCCAGAACTGCACGGGCGCAGCCCATTCGGAGGCCGGAAACCGCTTCAGGAAATCACGACAGATCTCCAGTGCCTGCGCATCCCGGCCAAGGCGATATAGACACATCGCGCGCATGAAATGCGCATGCTCGGCGATGGGCGTTCCCTCCGCCGAGGCGGCGATGCGTTCGAAGTCCTCGATCGCATCCGGTGCCCAGCGCCGGTAGCGTACCATCCCCCGCCCGTGCAGCGCCTTCCAGAATACCGGGGTAGAGGGCCACCCGACCATGACACGTGCGAACGCGTCTTCCGCCTCATCCAGACGGCCCGCCTCGAGTTCCAGATCCCCGATCGCCAGCAGCGAGTCCGCCGCATCGGGACCCTCGGGATAGGCATTCGCGAGCGTCTCGAAAGCCTGTATGGCCTCAGCCGTCTCTCCCAGCGCAACCAGACTCGATGCGCTCTGGAACATGGCGCGCGATGCCAGTTCCGGCGGGGCTCCGGACGGCGGCGCGGAGGTTCCGATGTCGGCCCTGACGCGGCGGTAACTATCCAGGGCAAGGCGATACTGCCGGTTGGCGAAGTAGCTGTCGCCAGCGCGGAACCGGCATTCTATGGCCTGGCCAGGATCCGCGAGCAAGCCAGCCGCCCGCTCGAACAACAGTGCCGCCTCCGCGTGCAGCCCCTGCCCCGCCAAGGCGGCGGCCTTGCCCTCATATACCAACCCCGCCGCATCGCCGAAGGCTTCCAGATACTGCTGGAAGACATCGCCGGCCTCCGCGTGGCGGCCGGCCGCCAGCAGGGCTTTGGCCAGCCGGTAAAGCAATCTCGGCGCCTGCGCTTCGCCCGGATGCGCCGCCACGAACAACCGCACCTGGATCGCCGCCGCGTCCAGCAGCCCGGCTTCGAGCAGGTGATGCGCCAGCTCGCGCTCCGCCTGTGTTGTCAGAACCGGGTTGCGGATGATCGAGAGGGTATTGGTCAATACAGCCGTGCCACCGGCTGCATCGGAGGTGCGGCGCAATGCCGCGGCCAGGGCGGTAGCGACCCGCATCCTAACCGGCTCTGCGAGGTCTGGGTTGGCGACCAGAGGACGCAGCAGCGCCACCGCACGACCAGGCTCGCCGGTGAGCAGGTACGCCTGTCCGACCCAGTACGCATAGTCCACCGCCAGCGTCGGGGGAAGGTTGGTGATCGCCTGTAAGGGTTCCCAGACCTTCTGCGCGGCACCAGCCTCGCCAGCGGCCAGCAATAACCGTCCCCAGTCCAGCCGGTTGGAGGCACGGGCAGACACACCAGTATAGGTGGCATCGAGCACTTCGAAGAGCGCCGAAGCGGTGGCGACATCGCCCGTCTTGAAGTGCGCGAGAGCCTTGAGCCGCAGCGCGGATGGCGCGTAGACCGAATCGCGAGCCGCGCCGGTTGTAAAGCCACCCAATGCCGCCGCCGTTCCCGCCCAGTCCTCGATCCCGCTCAGCCGAACCCCGCGCCAGTAGGCTACCGCATCGGCCGCCAGCAAGCCTTCGCTGGCAAACCGTTCCAGGTCTTCCCCGAGCTGGTTGAAACGTTCCTGCTCGAAATGCGAACGCAGGATGTAATGCGCGGCCGCAGCGGCATCGGTCGAGGAAGCTTCCTCGATAACATCGAGCAACACCCGGTCAGCCAGCGCATAGAAGCCATCCTCCAGCGCCAGTTTCCCGGCGGTAACATCGGCAGACGCCCTCCCAGCCCACAAGCCGGTCAACACCGCCGCCAGCAGGCAATACAGCCTGCACGCACCAGCAACCCAGCGATTGATTATTACCCGTGTTCTGATCATCAGTCACTCTTCGTCGACACTCTTCCGCATTATCTTCAAAAACCGCCCGGTATGAGAGCGCGGATTCGCCGCGATCTCCTCCGGTGTACCCACCGCCACCACTTGACCACCCCCATCGCCGCCCTCCGGCCCGAGATCGATCACGTGATCCGCGCACGCGATCACGTCCAGATTGTGCTCGATGATCAAAACCGAGTTCCCTTGGTCACGCAACCGCACCAGCACCGACAATAACTGCTTCACATCCGCGAAGTGCAACCCGGTCGTCGGCTCGTCCAGCAGGTAAAGCGTCCGCCCGGTGGACACCCGGCTCAATTCCGCCGCCAGCTTGACGCGCTGGGCCTCACCGCCCGATAGCGTAGTCGCGGATTGCCCTAATTGCAAGTATCCTAAGCCGACTTCGCACAGCATTTGCAGACGCCGGGCAATGACGGGAATGTTACGGAAGACCTCAAGCCCCTCGGTCACGGTCATGTCCAGCACATCGGCAATGCTGTGGCCGCCATAGGTGACCTCCAGCGTCTCGCGGTTGTAGCGACGCCCGCGGCAGCGCTCGCAAGTGACGTATACATCCGGCAGGAAATGCATCTCGAGCCGGATCTGCCCGCCGCCCCCGCAGGCCTCGCACCGCCCCCCCTTGACATTGAAACTGAACCGCCCCGGCCCGTAGCCGCGCAGGCGCGACGCGGCGGTCTCGGCAAACAACTTGCGCATCGGATCAAACGCACCGGTGTAGGTGGCCGGATTACTGCGCGGGGTCCGACCGATCGGACTCTGGTCGATCACCACCACCTTGTCGAGATGCTCGATCCCGCGGATGGCTCGGTGCGCCCCCGGAACCTCGGTTGAATGGTAAAGTGCGCGACACAGGGCGCGCCGCAGAACATCATCGATCAGCGTGCTCTTGCCGCTGCCGGAAACCCCGCTGACGCAGACCAGCAGCCCCAGGGGAACGGCGACATCGATATTCTTGAGGTTGTTGGCTGTGGCTCCCTCGATACACAGCCTCGCCTTTCCCGGCGTCAGGCGCTCGAACGGCGCGAAGCGCGGCTCGTCATGCCGCAGGAACCGTGCGGTCGGCGACAATTCGCTCGCCGTCAACTCGGCGGCCGGACCGCTGTACATCACTTGCCCGCCAGCCTTCCCAGCCCCCGGCCCTAGGTCCACCACCCAATCGGCAGCACGCATCATCGCCTCGTCGTGCTCGACCACGACCACCGTGTTGCCTAGGTCGCGCAGCCGCTTGAGGATCGCGATCAGGCGCTCATTGTCGCGTTCGTGCAAGCCGATGGTCGGCTCGTCGAGCACATACAGCACGCCCGTCAGCGCGGACCCCATCTGCGTGGCCAGCCGCAGGCGCTGCGACTCGCCGCCGGAGAGCGTGCCGCTCTCGCGATCCAGCGTCAGGTAGGTCAGGCCGGCATCGCACAGGAAGAAAAGCCGCTGCCGAATCTCGCGGACCAGTTCCCCGGCCACCGCCTGCTCGCCAGGGGAAAGGGCAAGCGAGTCGAAGAACGCATGCGCTCGCTCGATCGGCCAGGCCAGCAGCTCGACGATCGAAACATCCTTGAAGGTGCAGGCGGCACTTTCGGGACGCAGCCGGTGCCCCCCGCAGGCGAGACAGACCCGGCGGGTCATGTAGCGCCGCAACCGCTGCCGCACCAGCTCGCTGTCGGTCTCGCGCAGGCGCCGCGACAGGTTCGGGATAACCCCCTCGAAGGCCGCCACCTTCTTGACGGGCCCGCCGCCCTTTCGTTTGGAGAAGGCCATCTCGACGTCCCCGGATCCATAGAACAGCGCCCGCCTCGTCTCCGCATCCAGTGCCTCAACCGGTGTATTCAACGGGAGCCCGTAATGCTCGCAAAAGCCTTTCAGCATCCGACGATAAAGCAGGATCAGCGCCCGTCCGCCGGTGCGCCAGGCCGGGATCGCCCCCTTGTCGAGCGCCACCGACGGATCGGGCACCAGCAGCGCCTCTTCAAAGACGGCCTCGGTTCCCAGCCCGTCGCAGACCGGACAGGCGCCCTGCGGACTGTTGAACGAGAAATGTCTCGGTGTCAGCGTCGCGAAGCGCACGCCGCAGCCATCACAGCACAGATCCTCGGAAAACCGCTGTTCCTGCCAGTCGCCACAGCCAGGAGCCTGCCGCAGGACGACCAGCACGCCCTCGCCCTCGCGCAAGGCGAGCTCGACGGAGTCCGTCAGCCGCGCGCGGTTGACATCAGCCCCCGCCGCCAACCGGTCGACCACAACCTCGATCCGGCTCGATGCCTTGACCGCCTTGGGATCGGCTGCTTCCAGTTCCATCACCTCGCCATCAATCCGGACCCGGATATAGCCGCGCCGTCGGATCTGCTCAAGCACGGTCTTCGTTGGCGCGGGAATCGGCGCCAGCAGCATGACACGCGTGCCTGCCGGCAGCGCCATCAGGTGCTCGACGATGCTTTCCGCGTTCATCCTGGCCAGCGGCACACCGCAGTGCGGGCAATGCGGCTGCCCCGCATTTGCATAGAGCAGCCGCAGGTAGTCGTGGATCTCGGTCGCCGTCGCCACAGTCGAACGCGGATTGGCCCCGGAGTTGCGCTGCTCGATGGCGATCGCGGGCGAGAGTCCGTCTATACGCTCGACGGCTGGTTTCTGAAGCTGCTCGATGAACTGGCGGGCATAGGCCGAAAGGCTCTCGACATAGCGGCGCTGCCCCTCGGCAAAGAGCGTATCGAACGCCAGCGAGGATTTCCCCGAGCCGCTCACCCCGGTAATCACCGAAAGCCGGTTCCGTGGCAGCGTGACGTCGATATGCCGCAGGTTGTGCTCCGCCGCACCGACCACTCGAATCACATCATCCATTTTGGCCAACCCGAACCAGATGATACCGTTTCTTGCCAGAACGCAGCACCAGCAGGCGTCCGTCGATGATGTCGGCGTCGCACAGCACGTGCTCTGCATCCGCCAGGCGCTGGTTGTTGACGTAGAAACCGCCGTTCTCGACCAGTCGCCGGGCCTCGCCACGGCTCTTGCAGAAACCCGATTCCACGGCGACTGTCGCCACCGGCGCACCGATCACTGACGCGGATGGCAACGCCGTCGAGGGAACATCGGCAAAGACCGCTTCCAGCTCGTCGGCCTTCAATCCGTCCATCGCCGCCCCGAACAGGACCGCGGTCGACCGCTGCGCCACCTGCAGCCCCGCCTCGCCATGCACCCGGCGTGTCACTTCCTCCGCCAGCCGGATCTGCGCCTCGCGCTTTTCCGGCGCCTCGGCCAGCCGACGCTCGTAATCGGCGAGATCCCCGGCCGACAGGAACGTGAAGACCTTCAGGAACCGGATCACATCGGCATCATCCACGCGCACAAAGAACTGGTAGAAATCGAACACCGGAGTCTTGGCTGCGTCCAGGTAGATCGCATTGCCTGCGCTCTTGCCGAACTTCTGCCCCGAACGGTCGCAGACCAGCGGCAGGGTTAACCCGAAGGCCTCCTCGCCGCGCAGCTTGCGGATCAGGTCCGTGCCCGCCGTGATATTGCCCCACTGGTCGGAACCGCCGAGCTGGACCGAGCAGCCCAATTGATCATACAGGTGCAGGAAGTCATACGCCTGCAGCAACTGGTAGCTGAACTCCGTGAAGCTCATGCCACTCTCGCTCTCCAACCGGCTGCGCACGCTGTCCTTGCCCAGCATCGCGCCCATCCGGAAATGCTTGCCGACCTCGCGCAGGAAGGCAATGAAGGTGAACCCGCGGAACCAGTCGTAATTATTCACGATGACCGCCGGTGCAGTCGGATGGTCGAAGTCGAGGAAGCGCGAAAGATTCTCGCGGATGCCCTCCTGGTTGCGCCGCACCTGGTCCTCGCTCAGAAGCTGCCGCTCGCTGGTCTTACCCGAGGGATCGCCGATCATGCCCGTCGCCCCGCCCACCAGCGCCACCACCTTGTGCCCGCAGCGCTGGAAATGCGACAGTCCCATGATGGCCACGAAATTACCGACCTGCAGACTCTCCGACGTCGGGTCGAAACCGGCATACACAGTCAACTGCCGCTGCCCGGCCGCCTGTTCCAGCGCCGGACTGCTCATCGCATCCAGCAACCCCCGCTCCCGCAGCACTTCAACCACATTGTCCATCATCCCCCCCCTACGAACAGAAAACGGGGCGTCCCGCCATTCGCGGAACGCCCCGTCTGGAATAATCGCGAATCCGCCTTACTTTTTCTCGCCGGGATGCCATTCCTCCAGACCGCTGAAGGCCTCGTCGAACGCACCCGCCAGATCAACCATGTTGTCGCCGGGCCGAAGTCCTTCAAGCAATTCGTCCTGCTGCTTGATGAACTCGTCGTCGGGCATCTCCTTGGCCTTGATGCTCAACCCGATGCGGCGCGCCACCTGATCGATCTTGATCACGCGGGCCTCCACCTCCTGGCCGACATCCAGCGCATCACGCACCTTCTCGACATGATCATCGCTGATCTGCGAGATATGCACAAGCCCGTCCACGCCCTCCTCCAGCTCGATGAACGCACCGAACGTGGCCACCTTCGAGACCGTACCCTTGACGAGCTGGCCGATCTGGTAGCGGCTGGTGATCGTGTTCCACGGATCGTCGCTCGCCTGCTTCAGGCCGAGGCTGATGCGCTTGTTGCCGGAATCCACTTCCAGGACCACCGCGTCAACCGTCTGGCCCTTCTCAAGCACTTCGGACGGATGATTGATCTTGCGTGTCCAGGACATATCCGACACGTGGATCATACCGTCGATGCCGTCCTCGAGTTCCACGAACGCCCCATAGGAGGTGAAGTTGCGGACCTGGCCCGTGATACGCGTTCCGACCGGGTAGCGCGCCGCCACGGTATCCCACGGGTTCGCCTCGGTCTGGCGCATGCCCAGCGCGATCTTCTGCTCTTCCGGATTCACGCTCAGGACCACCACGTCGACCTCATCGCCGACGGACAGCACATCCGAGGCACGAGCCACGCGCTTGGTCCAGCTGATCTCGGAAACGTGCACGAGCCCCTCGACCCCCTCCTCGATCTCGACGAACGCGCCGTAAGGCACCAGGTTGACCACCTTGCCGCGCAGACGGCTGCCCACCGGGAATTTCTTGTTGATATCGTCCCACGGATTCGACAGGCGCTGCTTCAGGCCGAGCGAGACCCGCTCGCGGTCCTGGTCCACGTCGAGGATCACGACCTGGATGGAATCGCCCACACGCACCATCTCCGACGGATGCTTGATCCGGCCCCAGCTCATATCCGTGATATGCAGCAGGCCGTCCAGACCGTCCAGATCCACGAACACACCGAAATCGGTAATGTTCTTGACCGTGCCCGTGCGGACCTGGCCCTTGTCGATCGTGGTGAGCAGCTCGCGTTTCTTCACGCGCAGGCGCTCCTCGATCAGGTCACGGCGCGACAGGATGATGTTACGCCGGTCCTCGTTGATCTTGATAACCTTGAACTCAAATTCGTTTTCGATCAGCGCGTCGACGTTGTGCACCGGGCTGACATCCACCTGAGACCCCGGCAGGAACGCTTCAACACCGTTCACATCCACGATCATGCCGCCCTTGACACGCGCCTTGATCACGCCCATCACCGTGCTGCCTTCCGCGCACGACTTGATGACATGCTCCCACTGGATCTGCTGCTCGGCCTTCTCCTTGCTGAGAATGACCATGCCGCACTCGTCCTCCATCTGGTCGAGCAGCACATCGAGCTGGTCGCCGACATTGACGGCAGTGAGATCCTTGAACTCGTGGCCGTCGATGACACCCTCGGACTTGTAGCCGATGTCCACCAGCACTTCGTTGTTCTGGACGGCCAGGATCCTGCCGGGGACAATGGAACCTTCGGTAAAGCTCTTAAGCGTCTCCGAATACATTCTGGACATTTCATCGTGATCCACGGAATCGATCCGGGACAGGTCAATCTTCGTGTGAATCTTCTTCTTAACCTTTAATGCCATGTTACTGTTTCAACTTTTTGTTACTACCTCTTACACCGCACGACCGTACACCATCCGCTCCCGAGAGCAGACACGACCGCAACGAAACAGCCGACCTTATACCGGAACCGGCAGGAACCCGCAAGCACCAAAACAAAAAAATATGTTCGTCTTGTCAAGCGGTTTGTCCTATACTCACTAAGAATTCCAACCCTAAGCAAGGAGAACCCCGGATGCCCGCACAGATGGAGCTAACCCAGGTCGAGCGTGACAAACTCGATATCAATCCCGATTTTGACTTCGCGGCGATCGGCAAGCGCGATCTCGACGCCCTGACGCCGAACGAGATCGCCATGTTCAAATGGTCCGGCGTCTACCACCAGCTCCAGCGCGGCTACTTCATGATCCGTCTGCGCATCCCCGGCGGGCTTCTCACCAGTGCCCAGCTTGCCCGTGCCGGCGAGCTGGCCACGGCCTACGGGCAGGACCATCTCTGCATCACCACCCGCCAGACGCTACAGTACCACTGGATCCGCCTGGCCGATATCCACAAGATCATCGACGGCATGAAGGAACTCGGCATCATCACCCGCAATGCCTGCGGCGACGTCTGCCGCAATGTCGTGAGCTGCTCGCTACAGGGCGTCTGCCCGCACGAGATCGCCGATACCGGCGACGTGGTCATGGCGCTGGCCGATGACCCGGTGCTGCGCGACCAGCAGCGCAACCTGCCGCGCAAGCACAAGATCAGCGTGAGCGGCTGCGCCTCATCCTGCGGCCAGGCGCTGATGAACTGCCAGGGCTGGTACCCGGTCAAGCGCACCGATACGGACGGCACTGCCAAGATCGGATGGGTGCTGACGGCGGGCGGCGGGCTCGGCGCCCTCCCCCATATGGGCAAGCTGATCTTCTCCTGGGTTCCGGCGGACCTGGTCGTTCCGGTCGCCCGCGCGGTGGTCGAGAGCCATAACCGGTATGGCAACCGGCGCGTCCGCAAATACGCCCGGCTGAAGATCGTCGTCGCCGAGATGGGCGTCGAGACCTATCGCCAGCGCCTGCTCGAGATCATGCGCGAGAGCGGTGTGACCGGGCTGGACCGGCTGGAGGCAGCCGACGCCCCACCCGCCCTCGCGCCCATCCCGTACGCAGGCCAAGCGGTCATCCCGCAGCGAGGCGGCCAGGATCTTTGCACCGTGCGCGTGATCATCCCGCGCTCGGAAATCAGCGGCGACGACGCCGTCCGCTTCGCCGGCTGGGCGGCCGAGTTCGGCAGCGGCACAGTCGCCCTCAGCAACCGCCAGAACCTGGAGATACGCGACGTGCCAGCGTCGCGGGTCGCAGCACTTCAAGCCCGCCTGCATGAGGCCGGCTGGCGCACCGAGGGCTTCGAACTGCTGCCCGACATCGTCGCCTGCGTCGGCACCACGCTTTGCAACCTGGCCGTATCCGACACCCCCGCCGTCTACCGGCACCTGACCGAGGCGTTCGCGACCGATATGGAGCTGACCGCCGCCGTCGGACCGCTGCGGATCAACATGAACGGCTGCCCGAACTCCTGTGCCCAGCACTGGATCGCGGACATCGGCCTGCGCGGGCGCCGTTTCCGCAACGACAAGGGGGACAGCCAGAACGGCAACGAGAAGGGCAGCGAGAAGGGCAGCGAGGAAGGGTTCGCCCTCTTCGCCGGCGGACGATTGGACGCGGCCGGCCACGTCGGCGAGCATGTGATCGATATCGCCTCGACCGATGCCGTGCCGGCGGTACGCGGCCTGCTGGCACTCTACCTGGAGGAACGCAGCCAGGGCGAAACCTTTGGCGACTACGCCCGCCGCCTGGGGGGCTGCCAGCTCGGCCAGAAGCTCGCCGCGGCCCTGGACATCGCCCGGCATGAACCGCTCAACCAGCGCAATACCCGCCTGCAGCAATCACTGATGAACGTATTCGAGGAGGCAAAGTAGCCATGCACGATCCCCTGCACGATGTCAAGAAACGCGCCCGGCTGCTGCTGCGACTGGAACAGCCGAACGCCGCCATCAACCTCCTGCGTGTCCCGGAATCGCGCACCGACGCCGAACTCTGCGCATTGCTGGCGGAGGCCTACTTCATGCGCGGCGATGCCAAGGGTGATGTCTACTCGTCGTCGTTCTTCGCCACCCGAGCCGAGGCACTAGGTGCCGGATCACCCGCCATGCTCGCGATCCGAGCCATCGGGGCCTTCCGCAAGGAGGACTACGCCGAGGCCTGCGAACTGTTCGGACGCTTCATCGGTGCCGACAGTTCCCCGAACGCGCAGTACGTGTACGGGCTTTCCTGCCTGCATGCCAGCCGCCTCGCCGAGGCGCGCCAGTGGCTGACCGCCGCCTTGGCAACCGACCACCTCAACCCCGACTATGTTGAGGCACTGGAACAGGTTGAGCAGGCGGAAGCACTGGCAAAGCCGCAGATCGGCTCGCGAGGACTCTCGCCCTCCATTAAGGAAACCAACGGAATTTCAACAGATGGGGGGCGAGCGTCCTCGCGAGCCGGTGCGCTCGATCGCCCTGCCTCGACGCTGGGCGGTGTCGTCGGCAGGCGGCCACTGGAGGCCCCGGCACCTTACCGTCACAACGCGCTATCGCGGCTGGCCGGTACTGGACGGGCCGCCAAGGACATGCACTGGCTGGCAATCAACATCCCCTGCCAGGAAGCCTGCCCCGCGCACACCGATATTCCTCGCTACCTGACCGACATCCACGACGGCAATTACGAGGCGGCCTACCGCACTAACCTGCTCGACAACGTGTTCCCCGCCGTACTCGGGCGCGTCTGCGCCCGCCCCTGCGAGAAGGTATGCCGCCATGGCTGGGAGGGACTCGGCGAGTCGGTCGCGATCTGTTTCTCCAAGCGCGCCGCCGCCGATTTCAATCCCCACGCGGATCCCGTGGTTCTCGAACCGCTGTTCCCGCCGTCCGGCAAGCGCGTCGCCGTGGTCGGCAGCGGCGTGGCCGGCCTCACCGCCGCCCGCGAGCTGGCCCGACTGGGTCACGCGGTGACCGTCTATGAGAAGCATTGCCGCCCCGGCGGCATGATGAACCAGGGTATTCCGGTCTTCCGGCTGCCGCGCGAGCACATCGAGCGCGAGATCGAGCAGATCCGCCGCCTGGGCGTCGAGATCCGCTGCAGCGCCGCCGTCGGCGAGACGGTCGCGCTCGACGCGCTCGTCGCCGACCACGATGCCGTGGTGCTCGCCGCCGGCACGCTGCGCCCGAACCTGCTCGACATCCCCGGCAATGAATTGGACGGGATCCTGCACGGACTCGATTTCCTGCTCGAGACCAACGAGCACGGCGACGGCCCGATCGGCCGCGAGGTGGTTGTGATCGGTGGTGGCTTCACCGCCATGGATTGCGCCCGCTCGGCCAAGCGTCTGGGCATGAAGCTCTCCGCCCCGGATGGCACGGACTGGCGCCAGTTTCCGCTGGCGCAATCCAAGGCCAATGTGAATGTCTACTACCGCCGCTCCGTCCAGGAAATGCTGGTCACCCCCGGCGAGATCGAGGAGCTCGCCCATGAAGGCATCGGAATGTTCACCCTGGTCAGCCCCGTTTCCTACCTGGGCAAGGACGGACGGGTGACCGGCGTATGCTTTGTACGCACCCGCCTCGGCGAGCCGGATGCGAGCGGACGGCGGCGCCCGGAACCGATTCCCGGCAGCGAGTTCGAGGTGCAGGCGGACCTGGTCCTGCTGGCGACCGGACAATTTCCCGACACGGCCTTCATCAATGGACCGATTCGCGAATCGCTGGTGGCCAAAGACCAGTGGCTCAAGAGCGGCGGCACGCCCGCCACGACCCATCCGAAGGTTTTCGCCGCTGGCGATTTCGCCAACGGGGCATCCTCGCTGATCGATGCCATCGGGCATGCCAAGACCTGTGCGCGCGCCGTGGACGAGGCGCTGATGGGTTCCCGCCGTCTCGAGGATGTCGCGGTGATCGAGGACGATACCGCCACTCGCCGCATCCGCGAGATGGACGAGGTTCCCCTGCAGTCCATGCCGGTACTGCCACGCGCGGCGCGCACCCTCACCGGCGAGGTCGAGACCGGCTACGACCCGTCACTGGCGACCGACGAGACGCAGCGCTGCTACCGCTGCCACTACAAGTACGAGATCGATTCGGACAAGTGCATCTACTGCGACTGGTGCATCAAGGCCAAACCGCGCCCGAACTGCATTGTCAAGGTCAGCGAACTGGTCTACGGCGAACGCGGCGAGATCGTCGACTTCATCCGCGCCAAGGGTAGCGAGGATACACGCCTGATCTACATCAACCAGGAGGACTGCATCCGCTGCAACGCCTGTGTCGACGCCTGCCCGGTCGACTGCATCAGCATCCAGAAGGTCTCGCGGGTAGTGGGAAAGACTGCAGACTGTAGACCGCAGACTGAAGACCACTCATGCTCGGCAGTTTCAACCACGAATGGAACGAATTGAAATTGTTTTAACCTCTCTTTTGTGGGCACTGCGCGCCCCAAAAATCAGTCATCAAGGAAGCCCCCACATGCACTCACACACACACTCACACACCCCCACACACACCACCCCCTACCCACTGCTTTTCCAGCCTGTCTACAAGGATTACCTCTGGGGCGGAAACCGTCTTGCCCGTCAATATGGGCGCAGCGGCACGCCGGCGGTCTGCGCGGAATCCTGGGAGATCTCAGACCGTCCCGAGGGCATGAGCGTGGTCACCAACGGTCCCATGAAAGGCCGCACGCTGCATGCGCTGGTCGAGGAATGGGGTCCGGCCCTGACCGGCGGCGACGAACCGGTCTTCCCGCTGCTGGTCAAGCTGATCGATGCCCGCAAGGATCTGAGCGTCCAGGTGCATCCGAATGAACACAACGCGCACCGTACCGGCGGAGAACCCAAGACCGAGATGTGGTACGTGCTCGAAGCCGATCCGGCCGCGCAGATCTATGCCGGGCTCCGTCCCGGCTGCACCCGTGAACGCTTCGAGAAAGCCCTGCTCGATGGCACGCTAGAGACCGAGGCCCTGGCCGCCGTGCCGGCCAGGCCCGGCCGGGCGGTCTTCGTGCCCGGCGGGCGCGTCCATGCCATCGGGGCGGGCTGTCTGCTGCTCGAGATCCAGCAGAACTCCAACACCACCTACCGTGTGTACGACTGGAACCGTACCGACGAAAAGGGCCGCCCGCGCGAACTGCATCTGGAGCAGGCCATGGAGGTCATCGAGTGGGACAACGCCGCGCCAGAAGTGTGCTCGCCGCGACCGCGGACGGGTGAAGGACCGAACACGGTTGCCGACATCATCACCTGCCCCTTCTTCAGCAGCGAGCGTCTGGTCCTGAATGCGCCCGAACCGGTCGCGCACGACGGCACCAGTTTCCACATCGTCTTTGCCGTGAGCGGCACGGTCCTGATCGGGGCCGGCGGCACCGTCGCCACGGCCGACCCAGGCACAAGCTGCCTGATCCCCGCCGCCGCCCGCCACTACACCCTCACCCCCGTCGGCGGCCCCGCCGTGGTGATACGGGTGGGGAAAAGCTGAATGTACGTTTTTCACTCGCTATTTTGATCACTGCGTGATCAAAATAGCCCATCGTCAAAAACCCGAAAGGAAAACACCATGCACATTCGCGCCCTGTCCCGCCATCTGCTGTCCACCGCACTGGCCGTCTCGCTCCTGCCGCTGGCCGCCTCGGCCGCCACCCCCCGCGACCCCGCCGCCAGCCTACAGGTCTACAACGACATCCACGAGCGGCTCGATACTGGCGGCGACCTGATCGTCATTGCCAATGTCGACGGCCTGGTCGAGAAAGCCATGGACGCCATCCGCAGTATCGCCGCCATCGCCCCGGTCATGCCGGGTGAGGCCAACACCCCCGCAGCGACCCTCGCGAAGGTATCGGTTTTCCTCAAGCAGAACGGATTCTATGCCGTCAAGGGCATCGGCATGAGCGTCGTGCCACGGGCCGATGGCATCAACAAGATCAAGACCTTTGTCGCACGGGATGCCGAGGCTGCCCGCCTGCCGCTCTGGCTGGCACTGGTCGGCGGTGCCCCATCCGCCATGAAGGTCCATGCCTACCTGCCTAAGGACACCGTGCTGGTACGCTCCGGTACCGCCGATATGCGTGCCCTCTGGAAGCTTGTGCGCAGCGGCGCGACGGAGATCGGAGGCAGCGAGGCCTCCGGCGGCATGGACATGGGGCTGGCGATGTTCACCGCCAAGGTCGGCGTGTCCCCCGAGGTGCTGATCCAGTCGATCGTGCCGGAGGGTTTTCTCTCCATCCAACTCTCGTCCTCGTCCACGGTCACGATCCCGATGGAGGGGACGGCAGGTGCAACCATTCCGGCCCCGTCACTGCTGCTGGTAACCGCGGTCAAGGACAGCACGATCATCGACACTGTCAAGAAGGCCTTCGCACAGAACCTGCAGACGCCCCTGCCGGAAGTCCGCCTCGGCGATGCCACGGTATATAACATCCCCTTCCCGGTCCCGGCCCCGTTCCCGATGCAGCTCACGCTGGCCACCCACGGCAATTACCTGCTCATCGGCACCACCTCGTCCGCGGTCACCGATGCCCTCGATGCCGCCACCAAAGGCGGGGGCCTGAAGACCGAAGCGGAATTCGCCTCAGCTTTTCCTGCCGCCACAACAAACAACGGTATCCTGTTCGTCAGCAGCCGCCTCGGCCAGGCCTTCAAAACCGTCCAAGACCAGATGTTTGCCCAGATGCCTGCCGGCGGCGGGGAAACGGCCATGTTCACCCAGGTGCGCAGCCTGATGGACCAGAACCTCGACACGCGCACGGCGTTCACGTTCTACAACCTGCGCAACGGCGTGCAGGCCAGCGGCACCAGCGCCTCGGGCGGACAGCAGCTCGTCGGCTCCATGTTCATTGCACCGATGGGGATGATGGCGGCCATCGCTATCCCCTCGTTCGTCAAGGCTCGTTCCACCGCCCAGCAGAACAGTTGCATCAACAACCTGCGCATGATCGACTCCGCCAAGGAACAATGGGCCATGGCAGAGAACAAAGCCGATGGCGATCCGGTCGATGAGGCCGGCATCGCGGCATACCTTCGCGACGGCATCCCCACCTGCCCGCAAGGCGGCACCTACACCCTCAACCCCATCGGCCAGGAACCCACCTGCTCCCACCCCGGCCACGGCCTGGGAAAGCAGTGAGCGAAAACGAATGGGTATAATTCTTGGGACATGAACATCCAACAACCAACGCCCAACATCCAACGTCCAAGCTTTTGGAGCCTTTCCTTGGTTGTTGGGCGTTGAATGGTGGCAGGAAAAAGATATGGACTACAGAAAGAGTTAAGCATAAAGCCGATTACAGGAGCTAAGAAACTTCAAAGGTCGAGTGAACTTAGATTTAGATCTAAATGTTGTTCGCAAACGTTCATGAAAGTCCTTATCGACAGCTCTGCCTGGGTAGCTTATTTCCGCGGCACTGGCGATTTGTCAACAGTTGACTTGATAATTGAAGAGGATCTAGCGGTTACCAACGATCTCATTCTAGCGGAACTGACACCCCTGCTTCTCATGCGCGGGGAACGAAAGCTCATAGCACTCCTTAACAACATCGAGAGTTCACCCCTAGCCCTCGACTGGAAAGGAATTATCAACTTGTGGTGCCCAGTTGAGCCAATCAGCCTCAGGTAGTCAAACAGCCTTGACGGCATCCACCTCGATCTCGAAGAGCAGGTCATCCCGGCAGACGTCGGCATGCGATATCGCCAGGGGAAAGCGGGGAATGCGCAGTTCATGCGCCACGCGGCGGTAGACCGGCAGGTAAGCCATATCCTTGAAATAGGCGATGCCCCGGAACAGGTCACCCCAGTCCATACCGCGGGAGACAAGCAGCGCACTGACCACT
Organism: bacterium; assembly: GCA_020048935.1. GTDB lineage: Bacteria > Verrucomicrobiota > Kiritimatiellia > UBA8416 > UBA8416 > UBA8416. The sequence continues at coordinate 25,146 of JAIFLS010000183.1, forward strand.
TCCATCGTCTTCCGGATCTGCATTTCCGCGTTGCCCTGATGCACGGACCGGCCATTGATATCGATGCTGGCCGTGCCGGAAATCAGCAGGCTGCGATAGTCGGGAGAAACCAGTTCAACTGCCCGGCTGAATGAGCTTTTGTAATCGAGAGCCGGGTTCTGAAGCGGAGATGAGACGGCTTGGATCGTCATCAGCCCGCCTTTAGGTTGCACGGCAAGTACATCCATGATGATCGCCGCGCCTGACGGGTTACTTGCCCCGATACCCGTACTGGCCGGGACCATCGACCGGAAGATTCCGGCCGCCTCGAAAAAGGCGGTGCGAGCCCGGTTGAACACATCGTACCAGTCCAGTAAACGGTCAAGGTAGATCCAGGTGCGGATCATGTCGGTGAACGCGAAACCGTTCTTCTCGAGCACATCGCGAACCAACTGGAACGCGGACGTCACCTGATCGGAACGCGAGGCGTTCACATCGGCGGGCTGGACCCCGCTCAGGCGGCAATAGCGCGCACTCTCATCTTGATACGTGACACCCAATGTGCGTCCGCTATGACAGATCGTCTCCACGCACAAACCCGAAACGGCAACTGCCTGCATGGAGTACATATCGCCGTCCTTGCAGGCATCACCCTGCAACCAGACGGGACTGTGATCGCCCCGTGACGCCTCTGAAGCAAAGGCGTCATAATGACGGTTGCCACCAAAGACAAACTGGCTGAGCAGCGTTGCCTCGCATGCCCCGGCGGCGGAACGCATCACCCGGCGCATATCCGCCGGTGTGTGTACCGTGATGCAATGCTGCGCATGCGTCGGCAACGCCAGCGTGGCGATCTCCGCCTCGTTGTTGGATTTCAAAACAGTTGCGTTCAAGACAAGTCCTTTCAGTCAACAATCTCGACGGGAATCACGCCGATTGCGATTTCGATCACGGTTTGGTTCATCCACTTCGCGATCGGATTAAATTCCGGTGACGAGGGGTCTTTCGGGATTCTCAAGGTTCCATTCAATAGCACGGAGACCGTATCGCCAGCCTCCGCATTAGCACTCACATTGAGAATGACATCCCCGCCCTGCTGATTGATTCTCCCGGTTTCAAGGGTCAGCCATTCCGGAGGTTCAGCCAGCGCAAGCTTGATCCCCCGCCGTGAGTCATCGCGCCATTTGACCTGCGAACGAATCCGTATCTGGGAGCCGGCACGGGCACGATACATTCCGTCTTCCGGAGGTGACATGGTGACCGTCACCGGATCCGGCGGAGCGACCTGCGCCACAAGCTGTTGCGCAGCGACCAGATGGCGGTAGAGAAACGCCTGCATCATATCCTCCGCAGGCACGACACGACGGTGCACGGTTCCCCCCCCGCACTGTGCGGTTCCCGTGAGTTCAAGTACGCGCAAGCCCTCCTCCGCCTGCGGCGTGGCGGTAATCGTAATGCTGGCTTTGTCCGCCCCGGCGGGAATGACAGCCCGGAGCAATTCAATACCGCCTGGCGAACCGTCCAGCGCCAAGGTGATCTCTTCACTGAAGCCACCGGTCCGAAGCGCATGAACGGTGGCCACCGCCGAGCCTTCCTTCGGTATCCGGAGCGAGGCGGGAACGAGTCGCAGGCGAAAATCGGGTTTCTCCTGTGCAATTGTCAAGCGGTAGGAGAACTCGGTCCCCCCTTTGCCTTGCACGTCATCCAGCCGGATATAGTACGTGTCTTTCGCGGGCAGCGTGAAATCGATACGGGCATCCGCATGGTGCGTCGCCAGGCCGGTGCTTTTGTCCTCGGCATCATCACTCACCGCCAGGACCTGCTGCCGGGAATCAAGCAGCAGCAGCCTGGCATCCATCGGTGAACCCAGCCGCCGGGCATGAACATCCACCGTCAACGCCTGTCCTTGCGCCCCCGCAAAAGAAAACCAGTCCGCATCCCCAGGTGCATTCATCTTGCCGTTGATCACCAACGCATGCGGAATGGCACGTGCCTGGGCAAAACTGTCATTCGGTTCGCCCTCCTTCTCATCCGGCAACGCGGACACACGGAATGGACGGCT
>JAIFLS010000183.1:27226-30243 GCA_020048935.1 bacterium
CGGGCAGATTCACGCCATAAAGCCTGACATCAACGACACTATCCACCAGTCCACCCAGGGGTTCGATGCGTTCAATGAAGGGGATTTCGCCAATCGAGAGCCGGTATACGAAGTCCTCGCGTCCGCGATAGATCGAATCACGGATCGATAGAATGTACTCCCCGTCTTCCGGCACCGCATGGATAAGAACCGGATCCGGATGCCCCTGGTAATCATCGTTGCAGGCAATCTCCACCCCCTTCGTGTCATACAGCGTCAGGACCGCCTGGAACCAGCCGGGAACCGCATCGGCAAGATAGGGAACCAGTGAACGCGCGTTCGCCTTCATGACCAGCGTCTGTCCTTTGGTGGCGCGAAAGCGGAAACAATCCACATCGCCGGGCATCACCTGCCCGTTGACCAGGACGGGAAGATCAGAAAGCCGTTCCGGCTTTGCCACAGTGTCATTCGGTTCGGATTCGGACATTTCGGGAAGCTGCCCGATTTGGAACAGGATCGGATTCGAAAGCCCGTTTGTCGTCACGACCCGGAGTTCATAGTCGCCGGGAACCGCATTATCGGGGAGCGTGAGATCGAGTGTGACCCGTTCCGCGATCTGGGGGTTGAACTGTTTTCTCGCCGCCATTGCCGGATTCCGTTTCTGCTCACGGCGCATTTCCTCGACCATCTGCATTTCCTGGTCAACCTGTTCAAGCAGCCGCTGCATCTGCTGCCGGGCGGTGGCGTCCTTCTCTTCGACCATCCGGGCTTCCAGGGTTTCCTTGGAGCGACGGATCCTGCCAACCTCGCGTTGTTCATAAATGCGAAGATACCCGGTCTGCCGGGCGTTGACCGACAAGTCGGCCAGGTGGATACCCGCGAAGTCCTTCAGATACTGACCGCCGATCGTCACCGAGAGCGTGCTTCCTGGCCGTCCTCCCGCCGGAAACACAAACCCGATGTGAGGCGCGACCGCGGCATGCAACCCGGGCGACGACAGACACAGCGCCATCAAAATGAGACAGGCAAGACGCCCCCCCGTGGCTCCCGTGCAAAAACGAATGGGTAACTGGGGAAAAATCGAATCGAACATCCAACATCCAACGCCCAACATCCAACGCCCAAGTCTGGGAGCCTTTCCTTGGATTGTTGGGCGTTGGATGTTGGGCGTTGGGCGTTGAAAAGAATTGAAGTTATTGGCACATATACTCATCACATGATCTCCCGAAGCAGTCCGCCACTTTGCATTCCGGGATTGGCCGCCAGGGGTGAAACCGGCACCGAACGCCCGTCCGGCGTCGGCAGTGTGGCTTCCGAAGCAATCCCCATCTGTTCGTAGATGCTGGCTGCCAGATCCCACGGGTAAACCGGGCGATCCACAACGGTTTCGCCACGCGCATCCGTACCGCCCACCACATGCCCGCCCTTGAAGCCGCCGCCAGCCACCAGGTGCGTGAAGGCCTTGCCGTAATGGCCGCGCCCACCGTTCCACGGGGCCTCCCAGTCGATTTTCGGCGTCCGACCGAATTCACCCCCGCACCAGACAATCGTGGAATCCAGCAATCCGCGATCCGACAGATCCTGCAGAAGCATCGACAGGCCGTTGTCCAGTTCCGTCAGCATCTTACCCATCACCTCGAAATGCTTCTTGTGCGTATCCCACCCCTGCGCGTTGATTGTGATGAAGGGGACGCCTGCTTCAACCAGCTTGCGTGCCTGCAGGCAGGACTGGCCGAAAGTGCTTTTCCCGTAGGCCGTGCGCAGTTCCTCAGGCTCCCTGGCCAGGTCGAACGTGTCCTTGGCCTCGCCCAGGATCAGGCTGTATGCAGCCTCCCGGTTCTTGCGCATCTGCGCGACCAGCGGATTACCTTCCATTGTCCGGGAGAGCGTATCGAGCCGCTCCAGCAATGCACGCCGGTCGTGCTGGCGCTCGTCACTGATTCCCGGCGCGACCACACCCTCGACCGTGAACGGCGTTTTTGCCGGGTCGCCACCGGTCGCGAACGGCTGGTATTTCGACCCCAGGAAGCCGGCCTCCGAGAAACGTCCCTGCGGCTTGGTCAGCGCGACGTAGGGCGGGATGAGTCCCTGGTAGCCTGCCCGATACCCTTTCATGTAGGAGATGACCGACCCCACCGCCGGGCTGACTGAACCGTCCGCCGTTCGCGTTCCGGTCATCACCACATAGGAGGCCGTTTCATGGCCGTTGATGCCATGCGTCATCCCCCGCAAAAGCGAATACTTATCCGCCATTTTCGCCAGTTGCGGCAGCGCCTGGCCAATCTGGATGCCATCGACATTAGTCGCGATCGGCTTGTCATATTTCCCGCAGTAATCATATCCAGCCGCAGGCTTGGGATCAAAGGTGTCCAGATGGCTCGGACCACCCCACAACCAGACCTGGATCACCGACTTCGCCTTCGCTTTCAATGGATTGATGACGCCAGCCGCACGCAGCAGCGACCAGTCGGTAAGCAGCAGCCCGGCCGCCCCGAACATCCCGAGACGTAACACGTCCCGCCTCGAAAGCGCCGAAAAAGTTTTGTCGCGCCTGCTCATTATCGCCCCTTGTGGTTAAGTTGTTAGGAATTAGGCGTTAGGTGTTAGAAATCCAGCGCTTAGCCCCTAACGCCTAGCCCCTAGTCCCTAACGCCTATCACGCGTTCAACTTGCCGATAAACTTTCTTATCCCTTTATTAATGCCTCAGGATGAATTCACTGGTGTTCAAAAGCGCCCAGGCCAGATCAAGGAAACCGTCATCCGCACGCTGCGACGCCATATATTCCGCGGCAATTGTCTTCTCAGCATCCGTAGGGAACCGGGACAGGATTTCCAGGTACAACTGCTCGATGCGTGCCGGTGCATCCGGACAGGCCCGCCGGATTTCAGCAAGACGCCAGCCGGTCTGCAGCTTCTGCTGGATATGCGACGAGTTCAACAGATGCAACGTCTGGAAAACCGATACGCCGTTTTGGCGATCCGACGCCAGCGAGCTGTCCCGCCCCGGCCGGCCGAACAAGTCCAGGAACGACGACTT
>JAIFLS010000107.1 GCA_020048935.1 bacterium
TGCGCGCCGCGACCCATCAGGCGGCGGATGCCCAGCATCATGTGGTCGGCCATGTCGGGTTCCATGAAGTCGATCTTCAGCAGCAGCTCGCGCCAGATCGCGAACATCCGCTCGCGCAGTTCGCTGGTCGCCGGGACCGATTTTTCCTGGGGCGGCTCGTAGACCCCGGCCAGCAGGAAAATCTCGTAGCAGCAGATCAGGACCGCCTGCGAGAGGTTGAGCGAGGGGTACGCGGGATCGGACGGGATCTGGATGAGCCGGTTGCAGAGTGCCAGCTCCTCGTTGGAAAGGCCTTTGTCCTCGCGTCCGAAGACCAGCGCCACCGGACCCTGCGCGGCCGCGTCCAGCACGACCGGGGCCCACTCGCGCGGGGAACGGGCATGCTGCCGGTAGAGACCCTCGCGCGCGGAGGTGCCCATCACCAGCGTGCAGTCGGCCACCGCCTCGGCCAGGCTCGCGCATTCCCGCCGCGCGTCCAGCACGTTCCCGGCATGGCAGGCCATCATGCGCGCTTCGTCCAGGTCCATCGGTTTCGGGTTGACCAGGGTAAGCGCCTTGATCCCCGCATTCGCCATCGCCCGGCAGACCGCCCCCACATTCCCGCCGTACAGCGGCTCCACCAGCACCACCCGTATATTCTCCAGTCCCATTCGTTCCCTCTTACCTATAACTTTCAGGTTGAAACCCTAGCAGACAATCTCTATAACGTACACTTCAAATAAGTGGTTCGCGCGGCAATCGGCCGTGGCGGACAGCAACCCGACGACCCGTGAAGGGGAAATCATGGACGAATTACTGCAGATTTTGAAACGAGACGCGCGTACGCCGCTGAAGGATATCGCCGTCATGCTGGGGCAGACGGAAGCCGAGGTGCAGGCCCGGATCGCCGGCTTCGAGGCCTCCGGCGTCATCCGCGGCTACCAGGCGCTCCTGGACGAGGAGCTGATCAATCCGGACCACGTGCGTGCGGCTATCGAGGTGCGCATGACGCCCGAACGCGGCGGCGGCTACGACCGCATCGCCAAGCGGATAAGCCGCTTCCCGGAGGTCGAATCCGTCTTCCTGATGTCGGGCGGCTATGACCTGCTGGTCTATGTCAAAGGCGAAAACCTGCGGACGGTGGCTTCTTTTGTCAACGAACGGCTGGCCACGATCGACGGCGTGCTTTCCACCGCGACCCACTTCACCCTTAAAACCTACAAGGACCAGGGCGTCCTGATGAAGGAAGAGAATACCGATGAACGACTCTCCGTCTCCCCGTAGCTACGTCGCCAACTACCTCAAGAACGTGCCCCGCTCGGGCATCCGCGACTTCTTTGAGATCGTCAGCACCCGCAAGGACGTGATCAGCCTGGGCATCGGCGAGCCCGATTTCGTCACGCCCTGGCACATCCGTGAATCGTCCGTCTACGCGCTCGATCACGGGGCCACCTCCTACACCGCCAACTTGGGACTGATCGAGCTGCGGCGGGCGATCGCCAAGTACGTCGCTACCCGCTACGGGGCGGAGTACAACCCGGTCAACGAGATCATGATCACCGTCGGCGTCAGCGAGGCGCTGGACCTGGCGATCCGCGCCCTGGTCAGCCCCGGCGACGAGGTGCTCTACCACGAGCCCTGCTACGTCTCCTATGCGCCGGTCATCACCTTCGCGCACGGGGTGCCGGTCGCGGTGGAGACCCGTCGCGAGGACGGGTTCCGCCTGACCCGCGCGGCACTGGAGGCGAAGGTCTCGCCCCGCACGCGCGTGCTGATGATCAACTTCCCGACCAATCCGACCGGGGCCGTGCTCACGCAGCAGGACGTCGAGGATATCGCCGACTTCGCCAAGGCGCACGACCTGGTGGTCATCACCGACGAGATCTACTCCGAGCTGACGTACGAGCCCGAGCGCGTCAGCATCGCCGCCGTGCCCGGCATGAAGGAGCGCACCATCTTCCTGAACGGCTTTTCCAAGGCCTGGGCGATGACTGGCTTCCGCGTCGGCTTCTCCTGCGCCCCGCCGGAGATGACCGAGGCGATGATGAAGATCCACCAGTACACCATGCTTTGCGCGCCGATCCTGGCGCAGAAGGCGGCGATCGAGGCGCTGGAGAAGGGCGATGCGGACGTGCAGGAGATGCGCGCCGCCTACCGCCAGCGCCGCAACCTGATGCTCGACGGGTTCCAGCAGGCGGGGATTCCCTGTCAGCGGCCGGATGGCGCGTTCTACGCCTTCCCGTACGTCGGCGATTTCGGGCTCAAGTCCAAGGCATTCGCCATGGGGTTCCTGGAAGCCGAGAATGTCGCCTGTGTGCCGGGCACCGCCTTCGGGGCCTGGCCATGGTGCGGCTCAAGCGCTTCGTCGCGACGCTGAAGTAATGGCCGGTCGCCGATGAAACTGCCTGCACTTTATACGCGCCATGCGAAATGGTGGCCGCTGCTTTCTCCGCCGGCGGATTACCGCGATGATGCGGCTGCCTATACCCGTATCATCAGGAATTCCTGCCACCATCGGCCGAAGACGCTGCTGGAGCTGGGCTGCGGCGGCGGCAACAACGCCTGGTTCATGAGGCGGCACTTCCAGATGACGCTCTCGGATCTTTCCGCGGACATGCTCGACATCAGCCGCGCGCTCAACCCCGATTGCGAGCATGTGCAGGGCGACATGCGCACCCTTCGGCTGGACCGCGAGTTCGATGCCGTGTTCGTCCACGACGCCATCGTCTACATGCGTATCCGCCGCGACCTGCAGCGGGCCGTGCAGACGGCCTTCGTCCATTGCCGTCCGGGCGGTGCCGCCGTATTCGCGCCCGATTATACCCGCGAGAGCTTCCATTCGGCCACCAGCCACGGTGGCGAGGATACGCCCGCCTGTTCCATGCGCTACCTTCAATGGGACTGGGATCCCGAACCCGCCGACAGCACCTACCGCATGGACTTTGTCTACCTCTTCCGCGAAGCGGATAACCGCGTGCACGTCGAGAAGGAACACCACATCGCCGGCCTGTTCAGTATCCAGGAGTGGTACGACATCATCGCCGGCGCCGGTTTCGAGCCCGACAGCGTCACGATCGAGTCCGAGGATCTTGAACCCGGAGCCTACCGCCTCTTTATCGCCCGCAAGGCGGGCTGAAGCCGGAAGAAAGACGACATCAAGGCAGCCCACCGGCCTTGCGCCGGTGGTGGTAACGAAATACTCAAGAGGTTACCCGTCCGTTTTCGCCTGGATGGGCTTGTGGCGCAAAACCTGCATACCGCTGTCGCAACGGCTGTTTTTACAAGCGCCCCGAATTGAGATAAAGTTACCACCAGTCAGTAGATTAGTTCCCTGGGAATGAAACGAGGTGGATATCGTGACCGTGAATATTGTGTCCAAGGTTGTCAGCCGCTGCTATCGTGTTTCCCTGTGCATGGCGATAGCGGCGATCTTATTCAATTCCTTGCCGGCAATCGGTGCACCCTATGGACCGGATGGGAAGTCCGTGTCTTACCGGCAACCCGATGGAACGACGGTTAAAGTCAGGGTTTTCGGTGATGAATTCTACGCTGTTGCCGAGACCGAAGAGGGTTATACGGTTGTCTATGATAAAAACAAGGTATTAACCTTCGGGACACTATCGGCTGATGGTAAGCAAATCCTTTCCACGGGCATTCGTGCCAGTAACAAGCCTGATCATGCGACACTACAGGCATCGGGGATAAAAAAGAACACCAGGCTTAGCCCGGAAGGACGTGAAGAGTCAGTCGCCAGAGGGTTGCAGCGGATGCGGGCTGACAGCAAGGGCCGGATAAACCAAAAATCGATCCAGTACTATGAAGCTGCCCTAAGCAGCAGAGCGGCAAGTTTTTCGTCTGATCCTGGGTTGGTATCGCCTTCTGAAACGGTGATCCCCCCTCCGGTATACGCGCCCCCGACCGTGACACGCATTGGCGAGTATGTCGGCCTCTGCCTGCTCGTTGATTTCTCGGATCAGGCTGGGACCATCGCCAAGAGTGTTGTGGATGATTATTGCAATAAACCCGGATATACTGGCTACAGCAATGCAGGTTCGATTTACGACTATTTCTTGAAACAGTCCGGTGGCCGACTCCGCTACAACAATATAGTCACGGCTTATGTCAGGGTTCCTAACCCCAAAACGTATTACGATGATGGTTCTGATCTCCCTTGGGGGAGCTCCAAGGCCCAGCAGCTGGTCATCGATGCCTTGGATGTGCTGATAGCGCAGGGGTTTGATTTCACGCCGCTAAGTCGAGATGCTGGCGGCACCATCTATTCGATGAATGTCTTTTACGCTGGCACGTGTGCCTCGGGGTGGTCAACCGGATTGTGGCCCAGTAGTTGGGCGATCCCGACTAAATCGGTGGATGCGGCTAACGGGATAAAGGCCTCCTCATATCAAATGACCGATATGGGGACAGCATTGGACATCGGAACGTTTTGTCATGAAAACGGTCACATGCTGATGGATTATCCGGATCTCTACTCTTACAACGGTAATGCCGCCAATATGGGCAGCTACACCCTGATGGCAGGCGGAAACAGTGCTGACGGAGGCAGGCATCCCACGAACATCGATCCCTATCTCAAGACCGCTTCCGGCTGGGCGGATATTGTTGACCTGAGCAGCAATAGCCTTCAGCGCTGCACGGTGCAGGTGGATGCCAATCTGTTCTACCGTTACCGCAACCCTGCCAAGACGACCGAATATTTCATCTTCGAGGTACGGGATAATACGGGTTACGAGGGACCTTTCGGTGGATCCGCCGCGAGCGTCAATCCCACCGCTGGTCTTGTCGCCTATCATGCCTATGAGACAGGGAGTAATCCCTATTCCAGCATATTTACAGCCAGTAACCCAGCCTGCTCTTACACCCAGCCGTATGAACTACTGCTCGTGGAAGCGAACCCCAACGGCACGAAGACGCCGTGGTATGATGACCCCACTCCGGGAGCCGACGATTCGTTCAAGAGCAGCGGCACGAACTATATCTCCGATACCACGACTCCCAATCTTAAGTTCTGGGTTCCTCTTGCTACGAGCAGTGGGGGTGGTCGCAATACCGCTTCGGGCTGTGTCATCACCAATATCAGCGCCGACGGTCCAATCATGAGTTTTGTGGTCGGGGCCGGGGCTCTCACAAACGCCCCGAGCATCGTCCTGAGTCGATCCACGATAGACAGTTTTTGCGATTTTGGTACTACGGCTGTTACTCAGACCTTATCCATCGCCAACGGAGGAGGGGGCACGCTTAGCTATTCGATTACAGACAACCAATCCTGGCTTACCTGTTCTCCCACGAATGGCACGGCGACGACAGAGAGCGACACCATTACCCTAACGTTTTCAACGAGCGTGCTTCCTGCCGGGTCCTACTCGGCCATGATTACGGTCATGGATCCGGCGGCATCGCCGACCAATAAGACGATTACCGTCAACCTCACGGTACATTCGCAGGCGGTGATGGCGCTTACACCCTCGGCTATTTCGACGAATGGCGTTAGCAGAATGCCCGGGACGCAGGTGCCGCTGGCCATTCGCAACACTGGCGGTGGGGCGATGACTTATTCCTTAAGCAAAACGCAAAGCTGGCTTGCATTGTCTCATACGTCTGGCACGGTCATCGCAGAGACGGATACGGTCTATGTTAATCTTAATTCGGCCGTCCTCGCCGCTGGCACCTATAATGACACGATTACCATAACGTCTCCAGAAGCATCCAATTCACCACAGTCTGTTCCTGTCACGTTTACACTGAGTCACGTTAATATGCTGGTCGCTTCACCAAACGGGGGTGAAGTTCTCTATTCGAATGGTTCGACTAATATTAACTGGATAAGCAGCCTCGGCGGAAACGTCTCCATCGAATTACTGAAGGGGGGAGTCTTTGATTCCCAGATTACCGCAAGCACCACGAATGATGCGAGTTATGCCTGGACGGTTCCGCTCGGCAAGAACGGCACCAATTACACGATACGTATTACAAGTCTTTCCCCGAGCCCCGTCTATTCTGACGAAAGTGATGTTTTCTTTAGTATTATGCAGCCCGTCATGAGTCTCTCGACAACGAATATTGTGGAAAACGGACTTTCAGGTTCAGTTGGTCCACAGGTGGAACTGAGGATCAACAACACCAGTGGCGGTGTGATGACGTATTCACTGAGCAAAACCCAGAGCTGGCTCACACTGTCGCCAACGTCTGGCACGGTCTCGACGGAAACGGATACGATCTTTGTTAATCTCAACGCCACCACTCTGGCTGCCGGCACCTACAATGACACGATCACCATCACCTCGCCGGAAGCTTCAAATTCGCCGCAGACGATAGCGGTTTCCTTTTTGGTGAATGGAGACGATATCGTTATTACTTCACCCAATGGAGGTGAAACGTTCATTACCGGCGTGCAGACAAACATAACATGGGTGAGTGGCATTGGTGGCAATGTTTCGATTCATCTGCTCAAGAACGGCTCACTGGATTCGGTCATTGTATCCAGTACGGCCAACGATGGAAACTATACATGGAATGTTCCTGAATCCAAATCGGGATCGGCTTTCAGGGTCAGGGTTACCAGCTTGGACATCAATCCCGGATTTTATGACGACAGCAATGCCGACTTCGCCATTCAGTGGCCGCCACTCTTGAGTCAGAACTTCGAGGCATCCCTAAGCCTACCATCCGGCTGGTCGCAGACTCAGATATCGGGTTCCACGACGTGGAAGATCCAGAAAGGCGGCAGTACTGCCGGTGGAGGCAATCCGAGTACCGCTCACAGCGGGACCAACAACGCAACCCTTGTTGATGGTACAGGGGCGGACGACAAGGCACGGCTGGTCACTCCGGTGTTCAATGCCTATAGTTACACGAACGTGACTTTGAAATTCTGGCATACACAGGTGTTATGGAGTCCGGATCAGGATTTCCTGAATGTCTTCTATAGCACAAATGGTGGGTCCGCATGGATGTGGATCGCGGGTTACTCCAACGACGTTAGTGCCTGGACCGAACGTACCCTCAGTCTACCGTCAGTTTCCACGAATACGCGTGTCGCGTTCGAAGGCAACGCCAAATATGGTTATGGTGTCTGTATTGATGATGTGATGGTGACGGGTGAAGAATCTGGCGGTTCCGGCGTGATCGTCACAAAGAGCGGTGGCTCGGTGGATGTCACAGAGGGTGGCGCCACAGATACCTATACGGTGGTGCTCGGTTCGGCTCCTTCCGCCAGTGTGGTCATCACCATCACTCCGGATACGGAAGTAAGCGTTAATGTTTCAAATCTGACCTTTACGACAGGGAACTGGGCCTCTCCGCAGACGGTTACCGTGACGGCCATCAATGACTCGGATCACGAGTTTAGCCACATCGGCATGATCACGCATGCGGCCACCAGTGGGGATGCTGCCTTCAATGGTATTCTTATTGATGACGTGCTCGTGAGTATCACCGACAACGATAACAACGCTCCGGTGGTCAGTGCGGGAGACGATCAGACCGTGCTGCTGACGGGCGGCACCTGGTCGCCTACCGAGGTTAGCCCCTCGCTCTGGCTAGATGCTGACGATGTGGCCACGGTGCAGCTCAATGGCACCACGGTCAGCAATTGGCTGGACAAGAGCGGTAATAGTCGGAATGCGACCCAGTCCACACCTGCAAACCAGCCGACCGATACAGCCGCCGGACTCGACGGCAAGCATGTCCTGAGATTCGACGGCGCCAGTGACTTCTTCAACATCAACCTTGACTTCCTCGCGGGCGTCTCGCATTCGGCATTTATCGTCACGAAACCGACGACATACAACAACATCTACGGGGCGGCAACGTCAGGCTCAGGCGCGAGCAGTCTACACGTTGGGTTTATAAGCGCAGCCAGTTATCGCATGAATTATTGGGGGAATGACTGGAATGGTGCGATTACAGCGAATTTCCATGCCGGTGCCGGGAATATCCTGAACTATGTATGGATCACGGGCGCGGCCAAGCAGATCTTCGCCAACGGTAGCTCCGAGGGGACGTCGGGGGTGCTGGCGGGCACGATTGGCACCATGGCTGGGGGCGGTAGGATTTCCAATGTCACGGGGCATGGCTACTACGGCGGCGATATCGCCGAGATGATCATGGTCACGGGCACGGTCAGTGTCGCTACGCGGGAGACGGTTGAAGGATACCTTGCGCACAAGTGGGGTATCGAGGGGTATCTGCCTGCCGGGCACACGTACAAGACCGAAGGGCCAAGCAGTGCGGCGGCGGCGGCCACTCTCGACGGTTCTGCCAGTGATACCGACGCGCTTAGCACGCTCTGGACGGTTGTGACCGGGCCCGGGCCGGTGGTCTTTGATAATGCCAATGCTGTGGATACCGTCGCGAACTTTATGGCTGAAGGCGTTTACACCTTGCGCTTGAGCGCCTCCGATACCGTGACCCAGGTGGTCGACGAGGTGGTGATCACGGTTACGACCAATACCTTGCCGCCTGCCATTATGGCACCCACGGGTTTGGTAGCCGTGGCCGTGGCGACGAACCGGATTGACCTCACTTGGAGCGATAACAGCACGAACGAGACGGGTTTCGTGATTGAGCGCTCGATGACGAATGGTGCCGGCTTTGCCGTAATCACCACGACCGCCGCCAATGCCACGAATGTCGCGGATATCGGGCTGTCGGTCGGGCGTACCTACTACTACAGGATCTTTGCAACCAACGCGATCACTGCCAGTGTCACCACACCTCAAGTGTCGGCCACCACGCCGAAAATACAGGCTTCGGTGACGCTCTCCGGCTTGTCGCAAGCCTATAACGGCACCGCCCGGTCGGTTGGCGTTGCCACGGTTCCGCCAGGGTTGACGGTGGCCTTGACGTATGCCGGAAGCCCGGCGGCTCCGACGAATGCAGGAAACTATGCGGTGGTCGCTACGATCAACGAGGCATCCTACGAGGGTTCAACCAACGGGACTCTGGTGGTCAACCAGGCAACGCCGACGGTTTCCGCATGGCCGGTAGCGGCTGTGATTACCGAAGGCCAGGCGGTCTCGAATGCGACGCTCTCGGGTGGCAGTGCGTCGGTTAGCGGGAGCTTCATCTATAATTCGCCTTCGACCGTGCCTCCGCTTGGAACAAATGCGATTAATGTGACGTTCTGGCCAGACAACGGCAATTACGCATCCGTGAGCGGGTCGGTTGCTGTAACAGTCAACGAGGCGCCGCCACTAGCTCCGACGGGCGTGGGTGTCACACCACGGGTCGGTCAGGTGGACCTGGTCTGGTCGGCGGTCGCCAATGCGACAGGGTACAACGTCAGGCGATCAACGGTACCGGGCGGTTCCTACGTCCTGGTCGGTACGCCGTCGGGTACCAGTTTCAGTGACACGACGGTGACCAATGGCCAGACATACTACTACGTGGTTTCGGCCATGGGTAATGGCGGTGAAGGCGCGGATTCCGCTGAGGTGGAGGTTCGCCTGTTGCAGGCGCTGCCTTTCTCCGAGACCTTTGATGGGGCGGGGATGGCGTCCACGCCCGGCATGTTGAACGGTCAGCGGGGCTGGAACGGCGGCAGCACAACGCTGGTGCAGGCGGGGGTGGGTCGTGGCGGCAGTATCGGCCTGAGTCTTGCCGAGGATGGAGCCGTACAGGATTTTGCCAACGGCACCAATACCGTAACCGTGGATTTCTGGTGCAAGCCGGTACCCGGTGCCGAACCTACGCCGGCCACGATCCCGAGCAACGCGACGGCTGTGATCTGGGTGGATACCGGGAATTACGTGACGGTCTATAGCAATGCGACAGTTGTGACGCTGCCGGTTCTGGTGATTTCCAATGATTGGAATCATATCGAGGCCGTTGTCGATTATGCCGGTGGCTCCTGGGGGTTGACCGTAAACGGGACCAACGTCGCGTCCGGATTAGGCCTTTACTCGCCTCAAAGTCAATTTAGTGGCATCGAAATCTCAAACACGTCTGCCCAATCGGCGTACTTCGACGATTTCAATATTGCGGGTACGGCTGCCCCGCTAACGCCTTACGAGAGCTGGCTGGTGGATTATTTCAGCACCACGAGTGTTGATGACAGCGCGCTGTCGTCCAATGGTGTCAACACGATTCGCGAGGCCTATATTGCGGGGCTGAACCCGACCAATCCGGCCGGACTCTTCGCGATTTCGGGGGTCGGGGCCCAGTCCGGTTCGATGGTGCTGAGCTGGAACAGTGTTTCCGGGCGCTTCTACAACGTGTACTGGAGCAGCAACCTGCTCGGTGGCGCGGGCAGCTTCCAGCTCCTGTACAGCAACATCCCCTGGAATGCCGGTTCCGTCACCGATACCGTCCACAGCGCCCAGGATAAGGGCTTCTACCGGATCGACGTGCAACTGGAGTAGAAGGGCTTGGCCAGGCAGCGTCCGTGCGGAGAGCAGGCTGAAGGGCGTGTTGATTCATTCCACGGGAGGGACGCCGTCCTCGGCGTCCGCTATCGGGAGGGACGCCGTCCTCGGCGTCCGCTGTGCATGAGAAGGTGAATGGCGAAGCCTGTCTGGAAAAACAGAGTGGTTAGACGGGCGTTCGGACAGCGAGACGCTGTCCCTCCCGTTGTGTATCCAAAATAAATCAACACGCCCTTCAGTCTGCCCCGCGGCTATAATGGTAATTACAATTGCTGGGCGCCGGGGCGGTAGCTTGACACCCGCGAACCCATTCTGCATAGTGGCAAGCCAATCAAAGAGTAACCGGGAGAACGACGATGAAGATTAAATTGATGGATCGGGTGATCGGGCCGGTGATTGCCCTGTTGGCTTTCGGGGTGTACTGGGCGACATTGAGCGAGGGGGCTTTCCCGGGCGTGTCGTCCACGCTGGTGGTCTCGCATCTCGGGTTGTACCCGCAGTTGTCGCCAGCCTCCCCGCTGTGGTCGCTGCTGGCGCGCGGGCTTGCCGGGTTGGCGGGAGGCGAGGCGGTGCAGGCGCTCAACATGCTGAGCGCCGTCTGCGCGGCGGGGGCGGTGTGGCTGCTCTACAGCCTGATGCGCCGCGGGATCGTGTTCTTCATGGATGAATACCAGGTGACCGCCGGTCGGCGCCGGGCGGCATCGCTGCTGGCGGGTATCGTGGCCGCCCTGTTCCTGGCCTTCTGTCTGCCGTTCTGGAGCGTGGCGACGCGGGCGCATACCGCCTCGTTCGATGTGCTGCTGGTGATGCTGCTGGCGCGGCTCTTCATTTCCTACGCCCAGACCGGGCGCGTGACGGCGGCGGTGACGCTGTCCTTGCTTTACGGGCTGTGTCTGGCGGAGTTCGCGACGCTGCTGGTGCTGGCACCGGTCTTCGGCTTCGCCATGCTTTACGTCATGTGGAAGCGCGAGCACCTGCGTGGCTGGATGCCGGTGGTGCTGGTCGCCGTCTTCCTGGCCGGGCTGCTGGCGACCTATCTGGTTGCCGCCTGGATGTTCTATCAGACGCCCGGCTATGCCATCCGCGGCTACCAGAGTTTCTGGCAGATCCTGCGCTATATGTGGCGCGACCAGTTCTTCCTGGTCACCCGCAGCCTGCCTCGCGACGGCTGGCTGGTGATCCTGTTCGTGACCGTGGTGCCATGGGCGGCCATGTTCGCGGTGGCGCGTCGGGCACTCAATGATGAGCGCGACTGGGGTCTCTACATCCTGCACGCGGTCATGACGGCACTGGCGATCGGGCTGGCGCTGGACATGCCTCTCTCGCCCTGGGCGATGCAGGGCTGGCGTCGGCTGCTGGTGACCCCGTATGTGCTGGCGGCGATGGTCTACGGCTACCTGGCCGCCTTCTGGCTGCTGATGCCCGGCTCGCGGCGCGACAGTGAAGCGGCACCAGTCCGTGGGATCGTGCGCCTGGTGATTGGCGGGGTCGTCCTGGCCAGTCTGCTCGGCGCGGTGCTCTGGTGCCCCTGGCCTAACGCGAAGGTCGTCGACACCGGGGCTGCCCGTACGGTCAACGCGGTGGCCGACCTGGTCGTCGCCAGCCTCGAAGGGCGTTCCTGGCTGGTGACCGACGGCCAGCTTGACAACCACCTGCTGCTGGCGGCCCGCCGCCAGCAGATCCCTCTGCGCGTCCTTAACCTGCAGGCTGGCGGCAGCTCGATTTACCAGGACTATGTGGCGAGTCTCTTCGATGACGTGCGCCTGAAGAACCTGGCGACGCTGAGTCTCACGGCACTGTTGCGTGAATGGGTGGCCCCGGGCAGCGAGGCGGCGTCGCGCGTCGCGGTCCTGAACGACCCGGACCTGTGGGTGCGCCACGGATTCCATGTCGTTCCGAACCGGATGGTGTTCTTCGGCGTCGAGGACCGCGCCACCCTTGACGCGGCGACGCTGATGGGCCGCCACGAGGCATTCTGGCCGGAGCTGGAGGCATGGCTGGCCAGCGAGGCCGCCACGGCGTCGACCGGCGGCGCCCGGCGGGCGTCGTGGACGGCGGCGCATGCGGCAATGGCGGCCAACAACCTCGGTGTGCTGATGGAGGATCTTGAACGGCCCGCCGATGCGGAGCGCGCCTATCGGGCGTCCCGCCGGCTGGATCCGGACAATATCAGCGCGTTGTTGAATCTGACGGCCATGGTGCGGGCCGGCCGGGCGCAGGATGCCGATGGCAGCGTGGCGGCGGCGCTCGCGGCCCTGGAGAAAGGGTTGGAGCAGAAGTACCATATCTGGGCGCTCTCGCGGCACTACGGGACCGTGCGCGCACCGGAAGCGTTCGCGCAGCTCGGCTGGTCCTGGGCCTACTCCGGGCGACCGGAGATGGCCATTGCCCAGATGGAACGGGCCTCCGAACTTATGCCCGATGCGCAGCGCGCGAACATGCAGGGGGTGATGGCGGATTTGTACCTGATGGACAACCGTCCGCTGGAGAGCGAGGCGATCTACAAGGAGATGCTGCTGCGCGAGCCGGGCAGCCTGCAGGCCCTGCAGGGCCTGATGCGTATCGCGCTGATGCAGCGCGATACCGCGAAGGCCGAGTCCTACCGGGCTCAGGCGGCCGCCAGCGGGCTGGACCCCGTGCAGGCGGTACTCCAGCAGGCGCTGATCGAGATCGCCTCCAAGGCCTATGAACCGGCGCGTGAACGGCTGGAGACGCTCCTGATGGATCAGCGTCAACTGGCGCGCGGCTGGGTCTTGCTGGCCGAGGTCGGGTTTGCTTCCGGCAACGAGCGGCTGGTCGATACCGCGCTGCGCAGGCTGGAGTCGATCGAGGGGCGTAGCGGCCTGCATGGCTCCATCATCGCCGGTCGCCGGGCCTTCGAGAAACAGGACCTGCCGGCGGCGGCGGAATCCTTCGAGGCCGCGCTCGTCCTACAGCCCGGCAACCGCCGGCTGATCGAGACGCTGCTGCGGCTGGATCTGGCGCTGGGCCGGGCCGAGTCGATCCGGCAGCATGTCAAGGTGCTTCTCCAGGAAGATCCGCGGCATGCGCTGGCGCTCTATGTGCGCGGCAGTCTGCAGATCGCCGATGGCGATCGCGTGCTGGCGGAGGATTCGCTGCGGCAGAGTCTGCGCCGCGAACGCTTGCCGATGGCGATGAACGACCTGGCCTGGCTGCTGACGGACAGGGGAGTGTTCGACGAGGCTGAGAGCCTGATCAACGAGGCGCTGGCCGTCAACGACAAACAGCCGGCCGCCTGGGATACCAAGGGCGTGATCCTGCTGCGTACCGGACGGGCGGAGCAAGCGGAGGAGGCGTTCGGACGGTCGATCGCCCTCTTCGGCAACAATCCGACCGTGCACCTGCACATGGGAGAGGCGCAACTTGCGCTCGGAAAGAAGGAGCCCGTGCGCAAGATGCTCGAAATGATCGAGCCCTACCGCGAGCAGTTGCCCGCCGCCGACCGTGAGTTGTTGAACCGCCTGCGCGAGGAGTCCCGCTGAGGAGCCCATGTCGATAGGCTCATGTTCTTGCGGCTGTTCTTGCGGCTTGCGTGAAGGGGGGCGGTCGTGATATTTTTCCATCTTTCGATCTGAATCCTGAAAACCGGGGTGTTGGTATGGCGGATAATGATAACGATTCGGGCGGTGTGCCTTTCCTGGGCCGGGCTGACTGGGCGGCCTTCTGGACGGCACTGGCGGTGGCTCTGGTGGTTTATGTCTATACGCTGGCGCCGTCGGTCACGCTGGAGGACGGCGGGGAACTGGCCGTGGCGGGCGATTGGCTCGGCGTGCCGCATCCGCCGGGATACCCGAGCTGGACGATGCTCGCCTGGGTGTTCGCGCGGATCTTCTCGTTCGTGACCTTCCGCGGACAGCCGAACCCTACCTACGGGATCGCGATGCTTTCGGCGGTTTCCGGCGCGATCGCCTCCGGCCTGGCCGCCATGCTGATCTGCCGCTCGGGGCGCGATATCCTGCGCCGCTCGGGCCGGATCTCGCACGATATGTCAATCGGCGTCGAACAGGCCATCTGCTGGGCGGGGGGCGTTGCCGCCAGTCTGCTGTTCGCCTTCACGCCGATCATGTGGTCGCAGTCGGTGATCGTGGAGGTCTACAGCCTCAATGCGCTGTTCCTGATCCTGGTGATGCTGCTGGTCTACAAGTGGATGACGCGGCCCACGGACGGAACGCTGTTCGTGGTGGCGCTGATCTTCGGCGTCGGCCTGACAAACTACCAGGTACTGCTGCTGGCGATGCTGTCGCTGGCGATCCTGATCATGCTGCGCGACTTCGAGCTGTTCCGCGACTTCGCGGTCGCGGGCGCACCTATCGTGCTGGTGCTGCTGTTGATGCAGGCGAAGTTGCTGCCTCCGATCCAGCACCCGACGCATATCTCGATGTATCTGTATTTCGGACTCAACGGGGCCTGGCTGATCCTGACCTACTTCCTCCTGCCACGCGGCAAGACGGCGGCGATCACCATCCTGCTGGCCGAACTCGGGGTCGCGGTCTATGCCTATATGCCGATTGTCTCCGACTTGCGCAATCCCCCGATGAACTGGGGGTATCCGCGCACCTGGGAAGGCTTCAAGCACGCGGTCAGCCGCGGCCAGTACGAGGCGATTGTGCCGGTAGATGTGTTCTCGATCCGCTTCCTGCACCAGATCGGCACCTACTTGTCGGACCTGCGCCTGAATTTCACGATGCTGATTGCGCTGATCGCGTTCCTGCCCTTCAGCACCTGGAGGCTGCGGCTGGGGTCGCGCGAGTTCGACGGCATGAAGGTGGCGGTCGTGTTGATCCTGTCCGCCATGTTGCTGCTTCCGTTGGGGGACCGGCTGGCCCTTTTCAGCCGGGTGGCCCTCTACAAGCTGCCCGCGCTGGGTGTGTTCCTGATCCTGGCGCTGGGGGCGGTCACGATGATCGTGGCGCGTTTCCGGGGACTGGTCCACGATTACCTGCTTGAAGACAAGGCCCGGCTATGGGAACGGATCACGGCATTCCTGGTGCTGGGCCTGACCGCGTTGATCTGGATCGCGCTAGTCGGAAAGAAACTGCTCGCCGTGATCCAGGGCGATGGCGGCTCGGTCGGAAGCACCATGGCCTCGCTGATGGTGATTCCCGTGCTGATGGCGGCCCCTTTTGTGATCCTTTGGCTGGGCGGGTTGCTGCTGGCGAGGCAGGATCGGTTCACGCTGACAGTGGATGAGAACTCGCAGAAGTGGATGGTCTCGACACTGATCGCGTTCGTGACCCTCAGTATCGGCCTGATCGCGCTGGCCAACCTGAAGATGGATATCCAGGACACGTTCATCCAGCGGGTCAAGTTCATCTCCTCGCACCTGCTGTTCTCCTTCTGGATCGGTTACGGCCTGATCTTCCTGCTGGCGTTCCTGGACGGGCGCGTGCGCAGCCTGACTCCGACCTGGGTCGTCGTGACGGCCTTGCTGCCGGTGATCCCGATCCTGGCCAATGCCTACAATCCGAAGTTGCTCAATCTCTATGGCGGGGCCGACCAGCATGACCGTGATTTCGGCTGGCAGTTCGGCAACTACCAGTTGCGCGGGGCCGCGGCGATCCTCGAAGAGCTGGAGCCAGACGAGGAACCGCTGCCGAACCCGGTATTCCCGCCCGCCATGGGCGAGGGTGCGATCTTCTTCGGCGGTACCGACCCGGGGCGTTTCGTGCCGACCTACATGATCTACTCCGCCCGTGTGCGCGAGGATGTTTTCCTGATCACCCAGAACGCACTGGCCGACGGCACGTACATGAGCGTGATGCGCGACCTCTATGGCAACGATATCTGGATCCCGAGCGTGGCCGACAGCGCCAATGCCTTCACCATCTACGTCAGCGAGGTGGATTCGGGTAAGCGGCCGCCGGTGGCCGGCATTATCCGCGAGAACGGGCGCGTCCAGATCAGCGGCGTGATGGGCGTGATGGAGATCAATGGCATCCTGGCGAAGCAGATCTTCGATCACAACAACTGGAAGCACGAGTTCTTCGTCGAGGAGAGCTATGTCATCGGTTGGATGTACCCGTACCTGACGCCCCACGGGTTGATCATGAAGATCAACCGTGAGCAGCGTCCCGGCCTGACGGTGGAGAATGTTCACGATGATCTCGATTTCTGGGACTGGTACACGCGGCGGCTGGTTGAAAACCGCTGGTTTGTGCGTGATGTGTGCGCACGCAAGTCATTCTCCAAGCTGCGCAGCGCGATCGCCGGTCTTTATAGCTATCGCGGCCTGCAGAATGAGGCGATCCGGGCTTTCGAGGAAGCGCTGGATCTATATCCGCTCAGCCCCGAGGCCAACTTCCGGCTGGCGGAGGTCTACATGCGCAGCGGGCAGTTCGACAAGGCTCGCAAGCTGATGCAGGAGTTTGGCGAAAAGGATCCGGCCAACGACAAGGTTTTTGAATTCATCCGCCAGATCGACGGCATGAGGGAGATGAATGCGCAGGTCCAGCAGCTTGAGGCGGAACTGCAAAAGCAGCAGCCAGCGGATGCGCAGAAGGTCTTCCAGTTGGCAAGCCTCTATCTCCAGTCGGGACGCCCTGACCGGTTCCTGCAGGTGGCAGGTGGCCTGTTGCAAAGCCCGGACATGCCCTCCTTCATGCTGCTGCCGCTTGCCCGTCTCTATGACCAGGCCCGGCGCCCGTCGGAGATGGCCCGTGCATTGACGATCTGCCTGGAGCGGATGCCGCCGGATGCCCCCGTGCAGGAGCTTCTCAATATCGCGCAGCTCTTCGGCAAGATCGGCCATACAGCCGGCATGCGCCGGGCACTCAAGGCCTATCTCGTACGCCAGCCGACCGACTGGCGTGCCTGGCTGGATCAGGCGACGCTTGACGTCCAGGCCGGTGACCAGGAGCAGGCTGCCGCGTCACTGGGCTCGGCTGTCCGTTACGGCGGGGCCGATGCGCAGCGGTCGATCCAGCAGAACCGGCTGCTTGCGCCGGTCTGGCAGCAGCGGGCGCAACGGACGCAGGGACTGCTGGGGTTGTAGGCAAGCCGACCATCCGTTGGCCGGGCGAAAACGAATTGGTAACTTGAGAAGAATCGAATCGAACGCCCAACAACCAATGCCCAACAACCAACGCCCAAGTTGTGTAGCATTCCTTGGATTGATGGGCGTTGGATGTTGGTTGTTGGGCGTTGAAATGAATTGGAAAGGCAAATGGAAACCAATAGCCGGTATCTGAAGGA
>JAIFLS010000133.1 GCA_020048935.1 bacterium
GGACGCCAGCGGAACCAGCATCTCGCAGGCCGAGATCCACAACGCCCTGCGCAAGGGCGACGCCTGGGTCGAGCGCAACGGCCAGCCCGTGTTGATCGACACCCCGGCGGTGGAATCGATGCTGGGCGTGTTTGCCGACTGCGACAGTACCGAGGCCGATGCCGCCGGGCGCTTCCGGCTGTCCAATCTCTACGCCCCCTTCGTGAAATCCTCGTTAGATGCGCTCGACGGCGTGGATATCGACGACGATCCTGCCTGGCGGCGGCAGGCGGAGCAATCCAACCGCACGCTGCAGATCGAGCGCACCCCGGTGCCGGAAGCCCTCGCCGGAATCCTGCGCCCTTACCAGAAGGACGGCATCGACTGGCTGCGCTTCCTGGAGAAAAACCGCTTCTGCGGCTTGCTGGCCGACGAGATGGGCCTCGGCAAGACACTACAGACCCTCGCCTGGCTACAGCTTGAGCGCCACCATGCCGACGCGCGGTCGCTGCCGTCGCTGGTGGTCTGCCCCACGAGCCTCGTGCAGAACTGGGTCGAGGAGGCCGCCCGCTTCGCCCCCGCGCTGCGGGTGCTGACCGTCAGCGGGGCGCAGCGCCAGGAACAGCACGGGCAGATTGCCGAGCACGACCTGGTCGTGACCTCCTATTCGCTACTGCGGCGCGACATCGATCAGTACCTCGCGTTCGAGTTTGCCGCCGTGGTGCTCGACGAGGCCCAGCACATCAAGAACCGCTCCACGCGCAATGCGCTGGCGGCCAAGCAACTGCGGGCCTTCCACCGGCTGGTGCTCACCGGCACCCCCGTGGAAAACGGCGTGTCGGATGTCTGGTCGATCATGGACTTCCTGATGCCCGGCTACCTCGGGCGGCACGACGCGTTCCGCCTGGCCTACGAGCTGCCGATCGCCAAGGGCGGGCCAGACGCCGACCTGGCCCAGCGCAAGCTGCGCCGCAAGCTGCATCCGTTCCTGCTGCGCCGCCTCAAGCGCGATGTCGCCAAGGAACTGCCGCCCAAGATCCAGAGCATCTCCACCTGCGAACTCTCTCCCGACCAGCGCCTGGTCTACAAGGAGATCCTCGAGCGCTCGCGCCGGCGGATCGCCGACATGGTCAGCACCCAGGGCTTCAACCGCTCGCGCATGGAGATCCTGACCACGCTGCTCAAGCTGCGCCAGATCTGCTGCCACCTGGACCTGCTCAAGCTCGACGGCGTCAAGGCGCAGCAGCCCTCCGCCAAGCTCGACCTGTTCCTGGAACTGGTGGACGAGGCGATCGACGGCGGGCACCGCATCCTGGTCTTCAGCCAGTTCGTCACCATGCTGCACATCCTGCGCGACCGGCTTGAGGAACGCGGCATCGCCTACTGCTATCTCGACGGATCGACCAAGGACCGCATGGAGCAGGTCCACCGCTTCAACACCGACCGCGGCATCCCCATCTTCCTGATCAGCCTGAAGGCGGGCGGCACGGGGCTCAACCTGACCGGGGCTGACATGGTCATCCACTACGATCCCTGGTGGAACCCGGCGGTGGAGGCGCAGGCGACCGACCGTGCCTACCGCATCGGCCAGAAGCGCACGGTCTACAGCGTCAAGCTCATCACCAAGGGCACCGTCGAGGAGAAGGTCGTCGAGAAGCAGAAGCGCAAGAGCGACATCATCAACGCCACCGTCGAGTCCGACGAAGCGATGATGCAGAGCATGTCATGGGAAGACGTGCAGGAACTGCTCGAACTATAGAGCGTTCAGTCCGTGAGTCATCCCTTCACATCGCAAGTTATCCGCTTACGGCTACGGCGCGAGGCGTAGTTTGCCCCGATAGAAGCGGTTTGTGGTTTCCGCCGGATTCGTCCAGATCAGAATATGGCCGGTGGCGCGTACATCAGTCATTCCCGGAACGGGCTCCCACTCGCCGCCGACCAGGCTTGTCCGTGACTCAAGCGAATAGTACCGGCTCAGCCCTTCATACCTGGCCGCCGGCACAATGGTCCCGAAACTGACCTCCCATTGGCCTTCAGACCATGTGGTCTGCACGTTGAAGACACTCGAAGGATTCGTCGGGTGCGTGCCAGAGATGTATTCCTGCCATGTGAAATGCCCGTCACCGTCCTGATCATTGGTTGACGCCGCGTTCAGGTCATTCGTCCATTCGGGATTTGCCTCCGCCAGCCACCACGCCGGCGTGTTGCTCGACACGGTATCGGCCGCAAAGCTGGCAAGGATGGTGTGGTCGGCCGTGACATTAGTGAACGTGTAGAGCGGAGGGGCGCCAACACTTTCGCCATCCACAGTCACGGCACCGACGTGGTACCAAGTGTATGGCATGTTCGTGAAGCTGGCCGTTCCGCCATAGGGAACTTGTACGGTTCCCATCGGCAGTATGGACCCATACCCCAGGCTGGACGCGACGATGCTGACGTTTGTGAAAGGGGGCGCGCCCTGCACGGAGAGGTCATCCATGTGAAACACGCCCTCCGCCGTGATCCTCCGCAGCGAATTCCAGTTTGTGTTCGCCGCCGCGTACCAGGTCTTGGGACTGACCGACGGCGCGCCATTTACCCAGACCCGATAGTGAAAGTAGTTGGTGGCATCCCTGAGATACGCCATCTGCACAGTGACGCGGGCATAGGCAGTAGCGGGCAAATCCGTGTCCAGAAGTTCGGTCCAGGCGCAGGTCGGAGTGGGCGGCGTGGGGCAGTTCCAGACCGCCAGGTGGCTGTTCGTGGTGATGCATAGTGCGAACTGCGCATTGGACATGATGCTCGCCGAAGGCAGCGAACTGTTGGTCCAGTGCTTTGATTCCAGAATCACATCAACCCAGACGTTCGTCAGCGACGAATCGGCAAAGGAATTAGCCACGCGGCCGTCAACCCGCAGGGTCTTCAGATGCGGACCCGGCATCGGGAAGGTGCCAGCATAGGAATTCGTATAGCCGTTTGTCGCCACGATTGCCATCGCGGAATACTTGGCGATCCAACCGTTCGTGCCAGGTAGCGCGTATCCGTCAGGATACGACTCGAAGCCCTCACTGTAAGGGATACTGTTCGTCGTTTGGATGCCGAATCCAGGTATCGCATCCGCGATCCGACGGGATTCGAGCTCGGACTGGCCAAGCACCAGGTTGTCAACGCGCACTTTGTCCTGAAAACCTTTCAAGGTGCCGGAGCCATTGCCGCCATTGAGCGAGAAGTCCGCAGTCGTGCTGTCCAGCGCCCCGCTATTGGCCGTCTTGACTGCGCCCATCTGAACGACCGGCGCGCCCGGCGTGCCCATGTAAAGTCTCGCGTTGCCGGCCGTGAGATTGCCGTCGTACGTGAGTGCCCAGAAATACCACTTGTTCGTGTCTCCAAAATCCATGACAGGCGTTACATCGAAATAGAGCGTGGTAGCGTCAAGAACCGCCTTGATCTGGTTCTTCGAGGCGTCGGGGGTGGAGAACTCCACGCTGAAACCCAGGTTTCCTGCCGCAGGGATGGAATAGTGGGAGAACATCATTAGTTTTGCATCCCCCTTGTATGTGTCCTTGGTTATAGGCGCCTGGGCGTTGAACCAGCCTGAGAGCGTCAAGGTCGTGAGGTTCTGGATCGGAGTGCAGTTTGTATTGGCGACATTTATCTGGGGCCAGGCGGACTTTCCCGCGTACTTTCCACCGTTGGTCGAAATGCCACTGAGATCCAGCGCCCGGTCGCCCGCCAGCCCGCTCACTCCGCTGCCGTCGGCACCATGCAGATCGCTGATGCTGTCGTTGAAAGCCTGCCTGGTTACCAGAGCGGGGGCCGGGCTGCCGGTGCCGGTGTTCAGCGGCGCTGTGCCGGTTTCGTCAAACTTGAACTCCCAGAGCGTTCCGGCGGCGACCGGCCCCGCCATGCCGATGAGCAATCCGGCAACAGCGGACAGTGCACGCATTATAGGATTCGCACTGGACATGATTTTGGCCTTCGCCTCCAATTATTCGAACATGAGGAACGTTCCGTGTCGGTAAGCCTCGATCACCGGATCGGGTTCGACGTGAATACTAAAAGCCTGGGTTCGCGAATTGGCCCCACTAGTGGCCTTGACCACACCGCTGAAATCCCCTGTTGTTGTGGGAGTACCGGACAGCGTTCCGTCGGAATTGAGCACTATTCCATCCGGCAAGGCACCGCTTTCCAGCGCAAACACCGGCCTGGGTGCTCCAGTGGCAGAATAATTGAAACGGTAGAACGTTCCCTGTCGCGCGGGCGACGTTGGTGGATCGTTTGCAAAGCGAACGTTATACAGAAACACATCCGCGACGGCTTGGAACGCCGGAGCTTGATCATCGCGGTTCAGCAGGACAAAGACAGACATGTGCAGGTCCGGGTAGCGGCAGGTGGCTGTCTTGAAGCCGATCCACCGCCCCGTATGCCAGACCCGCCGGTTACCCCCGTACGAATCGGGTATGATTCCGCACGCGTATGCGGGAATACCCAGTGCATTTTCGGAGACCGGTTGCCCGGCATTGGACCCGCTGGTATAGCGCCCGGGCGTTTCCAGCAGCGTAATCAGGCTTTGGCTATTGCTCCCCAGTTGGTTCGCATAGAAGTTCTCATGCCACTTCAGCAGATCGGCAAGCGGCGCCGTGACCCCGGTGGACCCGGTTGCGGGAGGTGTCGAGGTGGGCGTACTCCAGAGCGCAAAGTCCGGGTCGTACCCGCTGGGCTGGTTGGCAATCACCATGGCCAGATCGTCGTGTACATCGGAGCCGGTCATTCCCAGCTTGTCAAAAATCTCCTCTTGCGTGAACTGGCGGAGTGTCTTGCCGGAAACCCGCTCCACGATGATGCCCAGCAAAACGTAATTCATATTGCAATAGTCCATCTTACTTCCTATGGGCAACTGGTTGGTGACGATCCCGTATTGACCTTCCTGCATAAGCCCGGTGAGCATCAACGCCGCGCTATTCGTTTTATTACCTGTACCTGTGTCATACACGGCGCTGATCATGTTCAGCATGTGCCGAATCTGCACACCGTCAAATACGGCATCCAACTCCGGGATATGCAGTCGAAGCTCGTCATTGGTTGAGAGCAGTCCCTTTTCCTGACACAACAGCACGCACATGGCGGTAAATTGCTTGGAGCAGGAAGCCAGATAGAACGGCGCCGTCGTGGAGTTGGGGATGCCAGCGGCAACATCGGACATCCCGTAAGCCCTCTGAAAGACAAGTTCACCGTCCAGCGTGACCCCGACCACCCCGCCAGGCTTGCTGGAATTGGCTCCGGTGGCAAAGGAAAACTGACTGTCGACGGCGTTGCTGATGGTGACGTCGACCTCCAATGGAGTTGCACCTGGGACCGAACACGGCCAAGCCAGGAAAGCCGCGAGGACAAACGCCGCATGAAGCCATGACGCAACCTGCCTGGTCCTCACTGCAGCCTCCTGTTCATTCATCCACATCACACTACCGGTCTATCTCTCAAGCAAGCGATCCGCATCGGGTGCTCTCATGCAAGCTGCATGTTTCCACGCAAATCATACTAACGATGCGTCCCCTTTAACCCCACGGCTAATCTTGCAATCTCAACCGTTTGACAACTCTATCACGACAGTACCGGATAATCACCATTATTCGCGAGCGAATTCGGGTTTCGCGGTTCAGTATCGCCCGGCAAGGCGCGGTCCGTGAAGGCGGAGTGTTTGCGGGATGACATCCCGCTGAACTGGCGGAGAGGGCGGGATTCTCAGCCACCACCAGATATACCCCTATTCTATTGGCTTTTTGACATCTCTGGATTGAATTAGGTGACAGACAGGTGACAAAAGGTGATTCTTTTTGCACTCACACTGCCCCGTTGTGCCTGTTCTGAACTCTTGCGGTGGTTGCAGGATTGCCGGAAAGGACGGGGTAGCAAGGATGATTCTTGATAGAAAATCGACACCCACTGGTGATAGGGACTCAGCGGGGAATTAGCCCTGCATCATTAAGAAGGGGGTGGCTATTGTGGACAAGTCTGTGAAGTTCGGGGAGCTGGTAAAGGAGATCACCGTTGCCTGTGTGCGACGGAGGGGATTGGTGGATGACCATTGCCCTTCATACCGGGGTATGGATGAGAACGAGCTGGCTGAGATTGCCAAGGGGATTGACGTGATCAACAGTCAGATAAGCCGGTGCTGTGAGAAGCAGCGGATGATGGAGGCGGACGGGGGTATCGGGATTGCTGGCCTGTTCGGCCACGACGTGCCGGACTCGATCCGGGTTACTCTGAACGTGCTGATTGCCAACGCATTTGTTGATAGCCTCCGTCGATCGCTTTCGACCGTCTCTGAACTGGCGGAGCTGGCGGTGGTGCGGGATCCGAAGGGTCTGTTCGAGGTACGGGATGCCTTCGCCAAAAATGGTCTGCTTCGTGCCCACGTCAACCTCAACGTGGGGCGGCATATCGGGGAGCTGGAGCTACCCGCTCTCAAGGAGAAGTCCCTGCGGATTCTGCTGGCTCTCCCTCTGGATGCGGCAGCCGAGTTCGAGTCGATTGAATCCGGTGCCCAGGCCATAGCGGAACTGCGGAAATGGCGGCGGCTGTGACGGGGGGTGGCACGGCGGAGATCGAGGTGGCGGTAGGCGGGGTGGCGGATGAGTTGACCCGGTTGGTTGCCAAGTCGGTCGATGCCCTGGGCTGGGTCTTTATACTGACCGTGCTTCGCAACGTGGCTCGCCAGCGGAACGAGCCGTTGGTCGACGGGGTGTTGCAGGGGGCGGGTCAATTCATTGAGTCCCGCTGCGGTACGGGGAGACCGGCGGAGGCGTGATCAGACGGGTTTACCCGAAGGGGGCTTACCATTAAGGTGGCCCCCTTTTCATTTTTGGGTTATTCGGTGGGTGTGTTAGAATGATTAACAATGACTGTTCGATTTATGTTGATTATGAATCGTAAAAAAGGTATGAATCGAATCATGAAAGACCTTAGAGATAGAGCGGAACGCTATCTGGCGAAGCTCGACGAGCGGCTGGGGCCTCTTGTCCCCTGTGCTACGCCCTCGTTGCCGCTGCATCTGCGGGAACGCTTCTCCGTCTTCTCCACAAGGGTATTCGGGCGGAACTGGCTGCTTGCGATCGAGAATGAGGGATGGGATCCGGGGAGTCCGACGGCATACCGGCAGCACTGGCAGCAACTGAAACAGGCGACCGGTGAGGATCATGTCGCCATTGTGCTTTCTGGCATACCCGCCACTATCCGTAATCGTATGATTGGCTTGGGGGTGCCATTTCTGATCCCGGAGACCCAGGTATTCCTGCCGGAGTCTATCACCCTCTTGACCGAGTCTTTCGCACCCTTGGCATCCGGTTCCGGCAAGCCGCTCTCCCCAGCGGCTCAGGTATTGGTGCTGTTGCAGGTTCAGCATGGCGGGCTGGAGGAGCTTTCCGCGAAGGAGTTGTCCGGGAAGCTGGGTTTTTCCAGGGCGTTGATATCGAATGCCACAGCCGAGCTCGAGCGGAACGGTATTTGTGAGACGTCCCGCAAGGGGAAGGAGCAGCGGATACAGTTCAAGGGATCGGCAGCCGTTCTTTGGGAAGCGGCCTTGCCATTGTTGCGGTCGCCGGTGCTGAAGACCCTTTTCGTCAGGTGGACGCACCCCGTGGACGGTGTGAAAAGATCCGGGATTTCGGCTTTGGCACAACGGAGCCAGCTTGCCGAGGATCCGGTTCCGGTCTTTGCCATGCCGGAAAGGGGCATCCGGCAGGGACTGGAGCAAGGGCAGCTCAACGGTTGTGTGGATCGTTATGAGGCGAATGCTGAGGTAGAGGTGTGGCGTTACGACCCCGCCCTGCTCGCGGACGGTCCGGATGTCGATCCGCTATCCCTGTTCTTGAGTCTCAGGAATAGTCCGGATGAACGCGTACAGGCTGAACTCGACGATATGATGAAGGGATTGTCATGGCGGTAAAAGGGCTGGATACATTCATTGAATACCTTTCGGGGCATAGGGACTCTTTCGTGCTGATCGGCGGCACTGCTTGTGACATGTGGTTTACGGAACAGAACCTCTCGTTCAGGGCCACCAAGGATCTTGATGTCGTGTTGATTCTCGACAAGATCAATCCTGCCTTCGTCTCGAGGTTCTGGGACTTGATCCGGGACGGCCGGTACCAGATCAGGAACCGCAGCGAGGGAGGACCACCGGTGCTGTTCCGGTTCGAGAATCCCCAGGGGGATGCATTTCCGTTCAAGGTTGAGCTTTTCTGCCGTTCCAGCATCGGCCTGGAGATTGATCCCGATCAACGCATCATCCCGATCCGGATGGAGGATGCCCAGAGCCTGTCGGCAATCCTGCTCCATGACAGCTATTACAACTTCCTGGTCGGGCATTGCCGCGAGTCTCGGGGGATCCTGGCTGCGGACCCGGTGGCTCTGATCCCGCTCAAGGCTCGGGCATGGCTGGATCTGACTGCCCGGAAGGAAAGCGGGCAGATCGTTGGCGAGAGGGATATCAAGAAGCACCGGTATGATGTTTTCAGGCTCGCCGTGCTGCTGCCCGAGGATCAGACGGTCTCCCTGCCCGAGGAGCTTGCCGATGATGTCATCGAGTTTCTATCCCGGCATCAGGACGATCAAACCGATTGGGAGTCCATCCGGGCTGCGATCCGGCCAACGGTCGGCGGATCAATATCACCGGCAACGCTGATGTCGGCAATCCGTGCTTACTATCAGGTTAAATAACTAATTACGACGCCCCCTTGTTGTCCTCTGCCTGGATTACAGCGGCTTTGCTGTTCGGCTCGAACTGTCCAGCACCACTATGGATCCTAATGCCGCTTTCATTTGAGTGCCTATTTAATTCCGGCATGAATTAGATCGGAACAAATTCGAAGGGGTTTGATTAGCCCTGTCAGTCCGATTTCCAATGGCTATTAAACCCGCTCGGAGTTCGTTGAAGATGATTCCTCCAAAACGGTTATTTAACCCGTAGGGCCGATTGTCACAGGCAATTAATTATTTAATTTTGGATAGATATCTTCGTCGGAAAACCGAACCCGCAAATCCTTTATGGCCACCAATTACCGCTTGACCCCTGCAATATGCAGCTTTACCATGCACCCATCATTAACCGTACCTCAGGCTCCCCTGAAGTAGGCTCAATAACATCAATGAATGAGAAGGTTCAGGATGAAATTCAATTGCCCAAAATGCGACAAAACGCTTGAGGTTGACGACGCTTCGGCTGGTTTGCATACTGAATGCCCTTTGTGCACCGAGCCACTCGTCATTCCAACGGCACACCCGATTCGGCTTGCGAATCCTTCCATAAAGACTCCATCCATCCCAGATTCGGGTATTTTAGGTTTTGTTTCACTGTCATCCCATAGGAGGCGGAAACTTAACGTAAACGCCTCTATTTGTTAATTTTTTTGAGTTTGTTCCCATCTAGTCAATTTCGA
>JAIFLS010000225.1 GCA_020048935.1 bacterium
GGACGCCGATCGGTGGCTTTACTATGAAAGGCACCCGGCTGAGGCAATCCTCGAAGGTGTTCTGGGTCTTCTCGACCAGCCCGTAATCGCCGGTAAAGTCGCCGTGATCCGAGAAGAGGAATACGGCACTCTTGTCGTAGATGCCGGTTTCCTTAAGAGCGTTTGTGAGCAGCCCGAATTGGTGATCGGTGCGTGCGATCATGCCGTAATACGTGGCTCGCAGTTCTGTCCAGCGATCCTCGGTCCAGTCTTGCAGGTTCTGGTTTTTCCAGATGCCTTTCTGGATTGACGGCTTGCCTGCCCAGTCTTCCGGATGCATCGCCCGCCGCGGCAGCTTGTCGCGGTCGATCATGCTGAACCACGGTTCTTCCACGCAGTAGGGAGGGTGGGGGTAGTTCAGGGGCAAGTACATGCAAAGCGGTTGATCGCCTTTGTAGTCGCGGATGAAGTCCAGTGCCCCCAGGACGATAGCCCAGTCGCCATCGCAATAGATCTCGTCATCCTGCTTGTCCAGCCGGCCTTTCAGGAAACTGAAGAAATTGTCGCCATCCCTGGCTCCGCGCCAGGCCAGATCGCCGCCATGGGTTCCCTCGCGTGGGCTGTAACCCCAGCGCTTGTAGTCGTCGGCAGTGGGGCGAAAGCGTATGTTGCAGTAGGGGCTGATGTCGGATTGCCCCGGTGTTAAATCGTTCTTGCCGCCCCACCAGACGAAATAGCCGTTGTCCTTGAGGGTCTTGAGCAGGTTTGGTTCGCCATGCTCCGGGTGCAGCATATGATGCATGGTGCGGTGGCCGCGCACATGCGGGTACCATCCGGTCATGAAGCTGCAGCGGCTGGGGGTGCAGACCGTGTTCTGGCAGAAGGCCGACGAGAAGGACACTGCATCCTGTTCCACGAGACGGTCAAGATTCGGCGTCACGGCCGCAGGATTGCCCATGTGCCCCAGCACATCACCGCGCCACTGGTCGGGGTTGAAGATGATGAGATGTGGCTTGGTTGACATGACGGTATTCTGTCGCATCGAAGTGGCGGTGTCAAACGGTTTGGTTCGGAATTGAAAACACAGAGTCCATGGTCGTATAAAAGTTATGGCAAGCAACCTGATGATCGCGTAACATGAGATCTGTATCCTTGAGAATTTGACAAGAAGTGAATTTTAGACAAGGTCTGAATCTGGAAGAGAGGAACTAGCATGTTTGATTTGCAGAAAGTCCCGTTCAGTCGTTTCGGTTCGTATTTCTCGTTGTCCGTTCATGGTGGCGCGGGCGCTGGCAAGGGGCTCCATCTGCGCTCGCTGTACAACAAAAGCCCGCAGGTCTTCAGGGTCGAACCGGTTCGCGGCGATGAGGTGCTGGCGTACGAGACCGAGGTGACGCCCAGTCTGCTCAGGCTCAAGACCGAAGGAGGCGGGGCGATAGAGTTCGTGATCGCCGGGGCGGAAACGATGCGTATCCGCGGGCGTGGGGTCTCGTTGCGGCTGACCATGCCGAATGAACGCTGGACATTCGCCTACCAGCTTCCCGACGTTTGGGCCTTGAATATGTCGCCTTACTCGTTGCAGATCGCCGTCGAGCTGCTGCGCGGGGAGAATAATGTTGTAGCTCCATGGGAAAAGGGTCCCGGTTTCTGCTGGGAGACCAGCGGCGCGACCTTCACACTCAACCCGGGGAAGGACGGCTCCTTTGAAGTCGCCATCGACAGTTTCCTGACGACGTGGGTCAAGCAGGAGCGCCCGGACTTTGATGCGTGCCGGCGGGAGGTGGCTGACGAGTACGCGGCATGGACGGTCGGATTACCTGCCGTCGACCCTGAATACAGCCAGGCGCTGGCGCTGGCGGCCTATGTCAACTGGTCGGCGGTGCTTGCCCCGGCGGGGAACCTTACGCGTCCGACCATGTTCATGTCGAAATACAGCATGTGCAACGTCTATCATTGGGATCACGCGTTCAACGCCATGGCGCATGTCAACCATCAGCCGGAACTGGCCTGGGATCAGCTTGTGCTTTTCCATGATCATCAGGATGACTTTGGTAAGTGCCCTTCCAGCATGGGCCGCCATGAGATCCGCTTCACGATCTCGAATCCGCCCGTCCAGGGCTGGGCCCTGCGACGGATGTGGGACATGAATCCGGTGCTGATGACACCTGCACGGATGGCGGAAGCGTACGACTATCTCTCGCGCTGGACGGACTGGCTTTGCCAGTACCGGACTTGGCCGGGCGATGGACTGCCGTTCTATCATCACGGATTTGACAGCGGCTGGGACAATTCCTCGATCTTCGATAGCGGGGTTCCGGTGATATCCTCCGACCAGCCTGCCTACCTGATCCTGCAGATGGAGGTGCTGGCCGATCTGGCGGATGCCATGGGGATGGACGGGCAGGGTAGCGTTTGGCGTCGCCGAGCCAACTCCATGCTCGATGCGCTGATCCGGCAGCTATGGAAGACGGACCATTTCGTCGGGGTCGTCCGCCCCTCGGGCCGGGAGGTTGAATGCGACAGCTTCATCACCTGCATGCCGATGGTGCTGGGACGGCGCTTGCCGGATCCCGTGATCCGGGCGCTGGTGGCGCGGATTCGTACATTCCTGACACCATACGGCTTGGCGACGGAAAAACTCGATAGTGCCAGCTTTAACGAAACCGGCTACTGGCGCGGCCCGATCTGGGCACCCTCCACGATGTTGGTTGTCTCAGGCCTGCTGGAGGTTGGTGAAAAGGAGTTGGCCGGGACGATCATGCGATCCTATTGCAAGCTGTGCGTGGATCATGGTTTCGCCGAGAACTTCAACCCGAAGACCGGCGACGGGCTCTACTGCCCCGCCTACACATGGACCTCCAGCGTCTTCATGCTGTTTGCGCGTGAGCTTTCAGGCAAGGGTTAATGATGAAGAGAATAGTGGTGACTATGTTGGCCTGTGCGGCGCTGCAACACGGGCTGCGGGCAGGGCAGGCAGATAAGAATGCGGGAGAAGCGGTGATGGAAGAGAAGCACATCTACAAAGTGGTCGAAAAACGCGAGTTGAATCTTTTCGTGATCAAGCCTGCCGACTGGAAACCCGCCGATGCACGGCCTGCCGCCGTTTTCTTTCACGGTGGTGGCTGGATGGGGGGGACGCCTGCCCAGTTCAGCGAGCACGGGAAATATCTGGCGTCGCGCGGCATGGTCTGCGTCCTGGTTGAATACCGCTTGTTGACCAAGCCTGAGCAGACCCCCGAGGTCTGCATCCGGGATGCGCAGTCGGCCATGCGGTGGGTGCGCGCGCGGGCA
Organism: bacterium; assembly: GCA_020048935.1. GTDB lineage: Bacteria > Verrucomicrobiota > Kiritimatiellia > UBA8416 > UBA8416 > UBA8416. The sequence continues at coordinate 3,271 of JAIFLS010000225.1, forward strand.
GGTGAGCTGGGGATCGATCCGGCCCGGATCGCCAGTGGCGGCGGCTCAGCAGGCGGACATCTGGCTGCCTATTGCGGGCTGATGAACGGCATGGATGATCCACAGGACAATCTGACGGTCTCTGCCCGGGCCGACGCCATGCTGCTTTTCAACCCCGTGTTTGACAATGGTCCGTCTGGCTATGGCTATAAGCGGGTGGGTGAGAATTACATGGCTTTTTCGCCGCTTCACAATGTCGCGACCGGTGCCCCGCCGACGATTGTCTTTTTCGGGGATCAGGACAATCTTGTCTCGGTGGAGACCGCCGCTGTGTTCAAACGCAAGATGGATGCAGTTGGCGCAGTTTGTGAGGTCATCATCTACGAGGGCATGAAGCACGGCTTTTTCAACTACGCCATCCAGGATCACATCCCGTACTACATGACCATACTCGCCTGCGACCGGTTCCTCGTCGATCTCGGCTGGCTACAGGGGCAACCCACCCTCGACACAGGGAATGCCGATCTGGGAACCGTGCATTCTTACCTGCTTCAATCATCGCCGAATACGAGCGGCGCAATAAACAGCAAGGAGACAATCAATGATTAAGATTATGGCAAGCAACCCCATCCTGCCCGGCATCGGGCTTTGTGATCCGCATGTCCGGATCTATAACGACCGGGCCTATCTTTACGCCACCCACGACAAGGGCCCTGATTACAAGGGTTTTGTTATGGACGACTGGTGGATCTGGTCATCCCCGGACCTGGTGCACTGGAAGCACGAGTGCACCATCCGTCCGGAAGAGACTTACTATGGCAAGCCGGATGCGAGTTGCTGGGCGGTGGATGAGATGGAGCGGAACGGGAAGCACTATTTCTACTTCTCGCGCGGTCCGCGTGATATCGGCGTCATGGTGGCGGATAGCCCGGTCGGGCCGTGGTGTGACCCGCTAGGCAAGCCCTTGCTGGCGCACGGCTCTGTCGATACCGAGATCCGCGATCCCGGTCTTTTCAAGGACGACGATGGCGAGTGCTACATCGTCTTCGGTACGTACAAATTCTATATTGCGCGGTTGAACGCGGATATGATCTCGCTGGCTGAGACTCCGCGCCTGATCACGATTCGCAACCCCGAAGGTCCGTACGGCAAAGACAAGACCGACGACAAGCCTTATCTGCACAAACGGGATGGCATCTATTACCTTTCCTGGGGATGCTATTACGGGATGTCTGACTCGGTCTACGGTGATTACGACTGCAAGGGCTCGATTATCTTTGACGCGGATGTTGATCCGGTGCTGCGGTACCAGCACAAGCCCATCAACCATGATCGGCACGGATCGTTCTTTGAGTGGCGCGGACAATGGTACTTCATCTGCAACGAGATGGGCATCACCCAGAACAGCCACTTCCGGGATTCATCCATTGCTTATGTCCATTATCGCGCCAGCGGGGAGATTGCCCCGCTCCGGATCACGCGGGAAGGAGTCACCTTACCGTCATGACTGAAATCAACCGGACCATCGCTGGACTGTTCTTCACCATAGACCTGCCCATGGACGCCCTCGGTTGCGAGATCACGCCGGGGCCGGATGTCGGGGACATTCAGGAATTCCGCATTGTCATCTCGGCGGGACAGCCGGTGTGTCCTGCTCCTGTGATGATACGCTGGCGCGAGCCGATGCATGAAATCCACTACAAGTGGAATCCGGCATGCCATGAGAACCGCATGCTGGATGTGTCCGCCAGCAGCCGTCACCGTTTCACCTCCCGCATCAACTTCGCGGCACCGGTGGTCTGTCTGCACAAGATCAATGGCGAGAACACGGTCACGTTTGCCCTTTCAGAAACGCTGTATGCGACGACCCTTATCAGCAGGATATCCGAATTCGGCTATGCCGAGTGCTGTCTGCAATTGTTCTGCGAGCCGTGGCCGGCGATCACGGAATACATAGTGGTTCTGCGGATTGACCGGCGGCGTCTGCCGATGCATATCTGCCTGCGCGACTGTGCCGCCTGGTGGGATGCGCTGATCCCGGGTCAATCCTTACCAGTAACGGATGCCGCCCGGACGGCTCGCTACTGCGACTGGTACCCATTCCACGGGAAATTCACCGGGCAGCAGACCGAGCGTCAGGCGGCTCTGGCCAAGGATCTGGGCATGGGCACTTTCTGCTACGAAGCCGGCTGGGCCGACGATGCGCTCGATTATACGCCCGATGCCCGCAAGTACGACGATTTCCGGCAGCATGTGGAGGCCTTGCATCGGCTGGGGATGCCGTTTGTCTTGTGGGTGGCCCCCTCGTTCACCAATCCGGTCAGCTGCACGCGCTTTGCCAATCAACTACTGGGCCCGCGCGATAGCGTCGGCAAGATCGAGAACCCCCGGAAAGCGCATCTCGATCCACGCTATCCTCAGGTCCGTGCCTACATCATCGAGACCTACGCACGGCTGCTGCGGGACTACGGCATCGATGGCTTGTTCCTGGACTTTATCGAATGCTTGGGCATCCAGCCCGCCGATGAACCCGCCGATCCAGAACGCGACCTGCTATCGGTTGGCGCGGCGATTGACCTCCTGCTGCGAGATCTTGTCGAGACACTTCGCACCATCCGTCCGGATCTGCTGATCGAGTTCCGCCAGCCCTACACCGGCCCGCGCATGCTCCGCTATGCCAACATTTTGCGCGCCGTGGATTGCGGAAATTGCTTTGCCGATAACCGGATACGGGTATTGGATATGCGCCTGCTATGTGGCTCGGTTCCCGTCCATGCCGATCCGATCATGTGGAATACCCAGGAGCCGGTTGAAAGCGCGGCCATGCAACTCACGCACACCTTGTTTTCAGTACCCCTGGTTTCGATGGATCTGGAAGCCTTGCCGGCCGATCATCTGGCGATGGTGCGTGCTTATCTCGACTTCTGGAATACCCACCGCGATGTGATCCTCGATGGGGAGCTACAGCCGCTGGAGCCACATAATGCCTATCCCGTGGTGCTGTCCCGGACGCAAGGCAAGTTGCTGGCGGCGGCCTACAGCAATGCGCTTATCCCCGTGGCGAAACGGGCTCCCGACAACATCCTGCTGGTCAATGCGACCTACGCCGACCATCTGGTGCTCGATATGGCGGATGATCTCGGATTGCGGACGCTCACCGTGCGCGACTGTACGGGCACCATTGTCCGGCAGGCTGATGTCCGCTATGAGGCTGGTCTCCTGCGCATCGGCATTCCCTCCAATGGCACGGCATCCTTGGTTCGCGTTCTTGCATAGTTTGCCATTGCCGGAGGGCGGTCTGGCTGCGTATGATCAGCCATGTGTTATCTTTCGGAATATGAGGGTACTGTCAAAAGTCGAAAAAAATATAAAAAGGGAAATCGCTCGACGAGAACGGCGACGAGAACGGGGAACGAGTAGAGAGTATCCAATCGTTCACCGTTCGCGTCGCCGTTCTCGTACGCCGAAATAGAGGGAAAATAGAGGGGAATCAGGTGCGTGGTATGATTGATGGCACATTCAAACGGTGTATATTCTTTATGTTGGCGGTTTTGGGGCTGGGCTCCATGTTGTTTGCTGCCGGAGGAGAGAAAGCGGATATGAAGACATCGGTGAGTGTGGTTCGCTATGAGACTTTCGGGGCAAAGGGTGACGGCAGGACGGATGACAGCGAGGCGATAGCCAAGGCGCATGCATTCGCGAATGAGCACGGGCTGCCTGTGTGCGCGGATGACAAGGCGACCTACTATATCGGCGGGCAGGACCGGACGGCTGTCATCCTGACCGACACGGATTTCGGGTCGGCCCGGTTCATCATCGATGACACGGCGGTTCAGAACATCAGGGCGAATATCTTCGAGGTTCGTTCCGCATTGCCTTCGATCAAGCCAGAGGGGATCACGTCCCTGAAGCGCAATCAGCGCAAGCTTGATGTGGCGTTTCCTGGCCGTTGCGTGGTGCAGGTTACCAACGCCGGAGTCAAGCACTTCATCCGCGAGGGCTTGAATCAGAACAGTGGCAGTTCACAGACCGATGTATTCCTCGTCGACGCGGGTGGTAATGTCGACGCGGATACGCCGGTGCAATGGGATTTTGAACAGGTTACCGAGGTCATCGCCTATCCGGTGGATGCGAAAATCCTGACCATCAAGGGAGGACGCTTCACCACCATCGCCAATGCCGCGGAGTCCAAGTACACGTATTACGCCCGCGGGATTTCGATCAAACGTTCCTCTGTGGTGGTGGACGGGCTGGAGCATCGCATCAGTGGCGAGGGCGAACATGGCGCGCCCTATAACGGTTTCATTAGTATCAGCAATTGCGCGTATGTGACGGTCAGGAATGCGCTTGTCACCGGTCGCAAGACCTATCAGACGATCGGCAAGGCAAATAAACCTGTATCCATGGGCAGTTACGGAATCTCGCTGACCCGGGGGGTGAACATCACCCTTGAGAATGTCAGTCAAACCAATGATATTCATGATCGGCGCTTCTGGGGCATTATGGGAACGAACTTCTGCAGGAACCTTCTTCTCGACAGGTGCACGTTGTCGCGGTTTGATGCCCATCAGGGGGTCTACAATGCGACGATCCGTAACTCGACCATCGGGCACATGGGTATCCTTGCTATCGGCGGCGGCACGCTGCTCGTGGAGAACACCACCATCAAGACCCGGCACTTTATCGGTTTGCGCCCTGACTACGGCAGCACATGGCGAGGGGAATTCATCATTCGCAACTGTGTGTTTGCCCCAGCCAATCCGGACGATGCCGTCCTGATCAGCGGCTCGAATTCGGGTGCCCATGATTTTGGCTATCCCTGCTCCATGCCGGAGCGGGTCACGATCGAGAACCTTCGCGTCGACGATTCCAAGGCTTCCGGCAAATACAAGGGGTTGCCCGTTTTCGCGAGTTTCAACCCGGCATTCAAGAACAGCCAGTACACGCAAGCTTTCCCTTATGCCGTTACACGGGAGATCACCCTGAAGAATGTCACCACCGCCAGTGGCAAACCGCTCCGCGTGAGCGACAACACCTTCATGTTCAAGGATGTGGTGGTGAAATAGCAAGCGGGCCTGTTTATGCGTAAACCCAACATCCTGTTCATCCTTACCGACCAGATGCGTTCGACCGCGATGGGTTGCGCGGGTGTCGAGAAGATCAGCACGCCGAATCTGGATCGTCTCGCGGCGGAGGGAACCCGCTTTACCAATGCGGTTGCAAATTGTCCCTCCTGCGCCCCTGCGCGTGGAACCCTTTTTACCGGCCTGCACACGCTCTCGCACGGGGTGGTAAACAATGAACTACAGGTGAAGAACGGCGGCCCGACCTTTGCCGGGGCGCTTGGTGCGGTTGGCTACAAGTGCGGGTATATCGGCAAGTGGCATCTCGACGGCGGGGCTCGTACTGGCTTCACTCCACCCGGTTCGCGTCGGCTCGGTTTCGATGATTACTGGGCCGTGGCAAACTGCACCCACGACTACATGCATTCCTTCTACTACACCGATGAACCCAAGCCGCATTTCATCGAGGGGTACGAGCCCATACACCAGACAGATCTGGCGATTGATTACATGAAGGCCAAGTCCCAGGCGGATGATCCCTTCTTCCTGGTGCTCTCATGGGGGACTCCGCACGATCCGTATCGAGAGATGCCACCAGAACTGCTTGCGCGTTACAATCCCGAGGATGTGGCGTTCATGGAAACCAACAGCGTCTACGTTCCCGGCGAAATCCGCCGGGCGAAGAATGAAATCGTAGCTGGCTATTACGCTCACATCATGGCGCTGGATGATCAGTTGGGGCGGCTGGAGCGGATGCTTAAAGATTTTGGCTTGTATCAGAATACCATCGTGGTGTTCACCTCTGATCACGGCGATATGCTCGGAAACCAGAACCAATTCTTCAAAAGCCAGCCGTGGCGCGAATCAGTCGGGATCCCGCTATTGATGCGCTGGCCTGGTCGTATCCCATCAAGACGGGTGACCGATGGACCGATCAGCCACATTGAACTGACGGCGTCGCTGATCGCGATGACGGGGACTGCAATCCCGTCCGGCATGGAAGGTGATGACCTTTCGTCCTTCATCCAGGGTGATGAGACGGCGGCGCCTGATGACCTTTCGTCCTTCATCCAGGGTGATGAGACGGCGGCGCCTGATTCGGTATTCATCAATTTCGCTCCTGATGTGCATATCATCCCGTCTCCCCCTTTCCGCGGGGTGGTGACACGCACCCACACCTATGCCGAATCCACGGAAGGACCATGGCTGCTTTATGACGACAAGGCCGATCCTTTCCAGCGCTGCAACCTGATAAGCTGGGCAGGCCGCGACAATCCCGATGTCGTCGCTTTGCAGAAGTCAATGCACTGCAAGCTGGCCTACTGGCTTAAGCGCACGAACGACCCGTTCGAGGATGGAAGTGTCATCAATGACAAGTACCAGCCCGGCCATGTCGGCGGGGTTTTACCTCTGCACCCTGCCCCAGACTACTTTACCGATGCGTGCGCTCGGAAGACCAGACAAAGGATAACGACGGTTGTTCGTACAGACTGCGATGAAAAGAAGAACAAGGATACAAGCGATGCTAGAAAATGAAATGCTGCCGACTCGTGCTTTCGTCTCCCCGACCCGTGTTGTATGGGTGTCCGTCAATAGCGAGATGTCCTCTGTCACGGCACCTGAAATGCTGCTGGCCAAGCGGTACGGGCAGGTTCCGGAAGGTAAGTTCCTGGATGGATCCGGCTGTCGGATGGAGAACAAGGGGGCGCCGGCCTCGGTCCTGGTAGACTTCGGTTGCGAGCTGCATGGGGGGCTGCAACTGGCCTGTGGGGGGCCGACCAGGAAAGGCACCAAGGTGCGCGTGAGGTTCGGTGAATCGGTGGCAGAGGCCATGGCTGATCTGGGCGAGCGGGGTGCCTGTAATGATCATGCGATCCGCGACAGCGTGATCGACCTTCCTTGGGCGGGTGCCCGCGAGATCGGCAATACGGGCTTCCGCTTTGTGCGGGTGGATCTCGTTACCGAGGGGGTGTTGAGTCTGGAGTCCTTGCGTGCGATTTCGCTGATGCGTCCGATGCCCAAGCTTGGCTCGTTCACGTGCAGCGACAAGCGCTTGAACCGGATCTGGGCGACTGCCGCCCGTACCGTCCACCTTTGCTGCCAGGACTACCTCTGGGATGGCATCAAGCGCGACCGTCTGGTGTGGATGGGCGATATGCATCCCGAAATGATGTCCGTACTGGCAGTGTTCGGGCAGAAATCGGTCGTGACCGATTCGCTGGATTACATGCGTGACATCACGGCGGCTGATGGCTGGATGAACAATATGCCATCCTACACGCTCTGGTGGATCCGCTGCCAGCATGACCTGTATGTCAATTCGGGCGATGCCGACTACTTGCGCAAGCAGCACAAGTACATCAAGGCGGTCTTCGCGAACCTGGCCAGGCACATCAGCCCGGAAGGCCGGTGCGCCCTACCCAGTGGTTTCCTTGACTGGCCTACCCAGCACAACCGCCCGGCGGTGGATGCCGGTATGCAGGCGTTGATGCTGATGGTGTTCGAGGATGGTGTGCGCCTTGCCTCCGCCCTTGGTGACGACCGACTGGCCGGCGCTTGCCGCCGGGGGGCGGAAAGCCTGCGCCGATACGTGCCCGGCCCGGAAGGCAGCAAGCAGGTGGCTGCCTTGCTGGCGTTGTCGGGACTTCGCCCGGTTCAGGAAATGTATGATGGGATGCTGGGAGCGAATGGCGTGAAGGGCGTCTCGACCTTTTACGGCTACTACATGCTGGAGGCCATGGCGAAGGCGGGTGAGATCCAGCATGGGATCGACACGGTCCGCGACTACTGGGGCGGTATGCTTGATATGGGTGCCACCAGCTTCTGGGAGGATTTCGATCTCGAATGGACCCGCAATGCCTTCCGCATTGATGAACTACCCGTGCCCGGCAAGCAGGATATCCATGGCGATTTCGGCCAGTTCTGCTACAAGGGTTTCCGTCACAGCCTGTGCCACGGCTGGGCCTCGGGGCCTGCACCGTGGCTCATCGCCCATGTGCTGGGGATCCAGATTGCCGATACGGGGTGCCGCAAAGTGCGGATCAATCCGTTCCTCGGGAAACT
>JAIFLS010000070.1 GCA_020048935.1 bacterium
CCGCAGGCACCACCGGCGGCTTGTTCTCGAACGGCATGGTGACGTTCGTGTAATGCGGCTTGTCCCACCCCTGCATCGTCCAGTTGCCGGGCACGGTTATGGGCGACCATCCATCCTCCCCGTCCGCCGACATCTCCAGCATACCAACGGCATCTGGACTATCGAAATAGCGGAAGTCCCACAGACCGTCCAGCGACAGGACCCAGGGGGACTTGGCAGGGTTGACCGTCCGCGCCTGCGCGGCCGTCCGGAACGGGGAAAGCGTTGAACGCATGGGCAGGCGGTTGATCTCGGTAAACTCGGGGACTTCCCAGAAAAGGGGCGACAATGGATCCGTCATCAAAGCGTTGAACGCATGGGCAGGCGGTTGATCTCGGTAAACTCGGGGACTTCCCAGAAAAGGGGCGACAATGGATCCGTCATCATGGCGTTATCTCCTTTATGTGCTTCAACTTTTGTTACCTATAACTTCAATACTTTTCAACGCCCAACAACCAACATCCAACGCCCAACATGCAAGTAAATGCTCCCCAACTTGGGACGTTGGATGTTGGGCGTTGGTTGTTGGATGTTCGATTCCATTCGTCATCAGTTACCCACCCCGTTTTCGCCCACCCCCATCCGGCAATCAATCAGCCTTCTTCCCGGCGGCGGGCTTGGTTTCCTTCTTCTCGGTCTTTTCCGGTTTGCTTTCCGTGGATGGTTTGGATTCAGCGGCACCGCTATCCTTCTTGGCCGCCGCGTGGTAATCGCTGCTGCGGTAGTCGGTCTGGTAGAAACCACTGCCCTTGAAGATAATGCCAGCACCTCTGCCCAGCAACCGTTTCACCTTGCAGCGGCACTTCGGGCATCGCTTCAAGGGTTCGTCCTTCATGCTCTGGAATTTCTCGAAACAGTGACCGCATTTCGTGCACTCATACTCATACGTCGGCATAGCATTCCTTCCGGTGCCATTGTTGGCAGGCCAGAAAGCTATAGACCGCACACACGTAAGTCAAATTCAAACGAGACATCCCGTGTTAAATCGTTGCGCTTGTCATATGCGTACAGGCCGTGCACAATGCAAATCCTGTTCACGTTTTAACGCAGCATCAAGGAGAAGATAAAATGGGCACAGCCATGGTTCCAGCCTCGCTGATCAAGTCGGTCCGTCTGGACGGACCGCAATCCGTCAATCTCAAGCAGTTTGATCCCGGAATGCGCAGGGGAAATCGCGATGCGTCCGAGGCGGATCTGGCGGCAATGCATGAGACCCTGAACTCGCTTCAGGAGAAACTCTACGCGCAATCGAGCCAGGCGCTGCTGGTGGTCTTGCAGGCGATGGATACCGGCGGCAAGGACGGATTGATCCGGCATGTGTTCGGCCCCATGAATCCCCAGGGAGTCGGGGTGACCTGCTTCAAGAAGCCGACGGTCGAGGAATTGGCGCATGACTATCTCTGGCGAATCCACAAGGAAGTGCCTCCCAAAGGCATGATCCGGGTATTCAACCGCTCGCATTACGAGGATGTGCTGATTGCCCGAGTGCATGAACTGGCACCGCTCGCGGACATCAGCAAGCGCTATGCGCAGATCAACGACTTCGAGCGCCACCTTTCCGACAACGGGGTCGTGATCGTCAAGTTCTTCCTCCACATCAGCCGCGAGGAGCAGCGCGAACGCCTGATGGCCCGCCTCGCCGACCCGGAGAAACACTGGAAGTTCAACAAGGCCGACATCGACGAGCGCAAGCGCTGGGCGGATTACGAGGCGGCCTACGAGCTCATGCTTGAGAAGTGCAGCACCCCTTATGCACCTTGGTACGTGATCCCGTCGAACAGCAAATGGTATCGCAACTGGCTCGCCGCCGGCATCCTGCTCCAGACGCTCGAGAAGATGAAGCCCGCCTTCCCGGAACCGCAACCGGACCTGCAGGGACTCACGATCCCGGAGTGAGAGAGAGACTGAAGCACATGCACCATTGCGGGCTTTCCTCTAATATCAGACACTGCAAGAACGTTTAGAAGGCACGGGAGGTCACTATGTCCGCAGGCAGAAAGTCAACCATGTCAATCCGGTTAATCCAGTCAGTTTCTGTCCTGCTGGCGTTGTTTCTCGCTACCGCTCATGCCAGCGAGGATATCCGCGCGACCAACCAGGCTTTCGTAGCCGCCTGGCATGCGGACAACCTGAAGGAGACGGCAACAAACAGCTCCCTGCATTCACTGCCCCGCGTCCGGGTTGACCTTGCCGCGCACACCGTCTCGTTCTATGCCGAGGCGACCGGCAATTCCCCGCGCGAACCGGTCGAGTTCTTCCTGATCGGCGAGCAAAGCGGGAATGCCTACGAGGCGATCGCGGTCGCGCTGGCTGATCCGGCCCAGATCAACAGCGGTCTCCAGATGCTGGGGATGCCTCCCGGGCGCAGTGCGGATCCGGTCGCCACGCGCTTCTGGCCCAAAGGTGAGCGGGTGATCATGACGTTCAACGGCATCCGTGCCGAAACGCTCATCCGGGATTCGCGCACCGGCAAGCCCCTTGCGGCAAGCGGATTCGTCTACACCGGCTCCAGCATGGTTCCAACCGAGGATGGCACCGCCACCGTGCTCGCCGCCCAGACTCGCCCCCCTTATTCGATTGCCAGCAACTACAATGAACCCGATTCGCTGCTGGACGTGCCCTGGCAGGCTCCACAAACTGCGGTCTACTCCCACCAGATCCTCAATACGGATTTCCTGTTCAAGCCGGGGGAACGCATTCTGGTGGTCATCTCGCCGGAATATCCGGATGGCAAACGCCGGGTGCAGGATTTGCATTTGACGATCGGCACTGCGGATGCCATGGCCGATGGCCCCCTAACAATGGCTGACGCGCGGTTCTCTGTCACCAATCAGACAAGCGGTACCGGACTGCTGGAGAGGGCGGCCATCGATCGACTGCTGGCTACCTTCACCGGGCTGATCGATGACGGGCGCGATCCGTTCGTGGAAGTCTCCATACAACCGGAAACCACGCTGGGACTGATACGCCAAACCACCGCCATCCTGAAAACCATCGACAGCGAGAAAGGCATCCGCATCGAGCCGCCGCCACCGGGAGACCTCTATTACCATGCATTCATCCCGAACGAGGCGTTCCGCCACCGTCGCGACCGCTATATCCAACCCTGGGAACTGCACCTGGACGCCACGGGCACAGGCGTGCTAACCCGGATCGACGAGCAATGGACCCAAGGGGAACTAAAACCGACACTGACCACGGAGGACATACCGGTCGGATCGGCAGAGAACCTGCTAAAAGTACTGTCCTCTCAGAACATCGATGTCCGCGGTATCTACGTCTTCGCTCCGCCGGATCTCACCTATGAGCGACTGATGCGGATGATCCGGCCCGTCCTGCCGACACACCCGCACATCCACGTCTACCTGGAGGAGAAGCCTGCGGCGACTACGACGCCGCCTTTAGTTCTACCGTCACCGAATCCGGATCCACCCGCTGCTGATCCACCATCGCCTTCGTGATGCGAATGGTTCCGCCGGTATTGCGTCGCGGTGCCTCGAACATAACCTCAAGCATCAGGCGTTCGACCATGGCGCGCAGCCCGCGCGCCCCGGTACCCCGCTTGTGGGCAAGCTTCGCCAGCTCGCGCAACGCCGTGTCCGTGAAGGAGAGCTCGATCCCCTCCATGGCCATCAGCTTCTGGTACTGGCTGACCAGGCTGTTACGCGGCTCCACCAGGATACGCACCAGGTCATCCTCGCTCAGTTCCGCCAGTGAGGCCACCACCGGGATCCGTCCGATCAATTCCGGGATCATCCCGTAGCGGACCAGGTCTTCCGGCTCGGGGTGCATCTCGCCGCCGAACGGGCGCAGCGTACCCTTACGCGCCTCCTGGTCGACAAATCCGAGAACCCCGCGGCCCACCCGGCGCTGGATCAGTTCCTTGAGACCGACAAACGCGCCACCGCAGATGAACAGGATATTCGTGGTGTTGATCTTGATGTATTCCTGCTGCGGATGCTTGCGCCCGCCACCGGGCGGCACCCTGCAGACAGAGCCTTCCAGGATCTTAAGCAAGGCCTGCTGCACACCCTCGCCCGAAACGTCACGCGTGATGGAGACATTCTCGGTCTTGCGCCCGATCTTGTCGATCTCGTCAATATAGATGATGCCCGTCTCCGCCCGCGCAATATCGCCCTCTGCCGCCTGGATCAGGCTCAGCAGGATGTTCTCCACATCCTCACCCACATAGCCGGCCTCGGTCAGTGAGGTTGCATCCGCGATCGTGAACGGGACATCCAGCACCTTGGCCAGCGTCTTGGCCAGCAGCGTCTTGCCGCTACCGGTCGGCCCCATCAGCAGGATGTTGCTTTTCTCGATCTCCACGTCGAAAAGCGGATCGCCCTGCTGGAAATGCATGGATTGCCGCAGGCGCTTGTAGTGGTTATGCACCGCTACCGCCAGCACCTTCTTCGTTTCCGAGTGCCCGATCACATACTGGTTGAGCACGTCGAATATCTCATGCGGTTTCGGTACCTTCAGATTATGGACGATGGCTGGCTTCTGCGCCGTTGGCGCCGACTCCTGCACCAGCAACCCGTTGCAAAGGTGGATGCATTCGTCGCAAATATTCACATCGGGGCCGGCGATCAGCCGCGAAACCTCCTGCTGCCGCTTGCCACAGAAGGAACATACCCGGCGATTGTCCTGACTGCCTGTCTTGCGCATACCGTCATTCCCCACTAGCTTTTAACCGCTTTGCGACTCTTGATCACCTCGTCGACCAGGCCGTAGTTCGCCGCCTCTTCCGCCGACATGAAGAAATCGCGATCGGTGTCCTTCTCGATGGCCTCGATCGGCTTGCCGGTGTGGTGCGCCAGGATCCCGTTGAGCATCTCGCGCATGCGCAGGATTTCCTTGGCCTGGATACTGATATCCGACGCCTGCCCCTGCACCCCGCCCCAGGGCTGGTGCACCATGATACGCGCCATCGGCAGGGCGAAGCGCTTCTTGGGGGCGCCTGCCGCCAGCAGCACAGCCCCCATGCTGGCCGCCTGCCCGACGCAGTACGTGGCCACATCGCACTTGAGGAACTGCATCGTGTCGTAGATCGCCAGCCCGGACGTCACCGACCCGCCCGGCGAGTTGATGTACATGCTGATGTCCTTTTCCGGATCCTCCGCCTGCAGGAACAGGAGCTGCGCGATGATCAGGTTGCTGATATCGTCGTTGATCCCGCTGCCGATGAAGATAATCCGGTCCTTGAGCAGCCGTGAAAAGATGTCATAGGCCCGCTCGCCCCGGCCGGTCTGCTCGACCACCATCGGCACCAGTTGATTGAATGTGTGCATCTGTGTTCCCCTCATGTTGTTGATCCGGTTCTACTTGATCCTGGCCTGGCCCAGCAGGAAGTCCAGCACGCGTGCATGCCGGATGTCCCGGCGAAGCTGATCCATTCCCCCGTCCTGCTTCTCGATCTCCGCGCGCAGCTTGTCGGCCGTCATGCCGTAATGCGTGGACATGACTTCAATTTCCTTGCCGACATCCTCATCGGAGACCGTGATGTCCTCGGCCTTCGCGATCGCCTGGCTGACGTACTGCAGCTTGACCCGCTCAACCGCCTGCTGCGAGACCGACCCCATGATCTCGTCGCGATGCTTCTCAAGCATCTCCCGCGTACCGCCGGCCCGGGCCATGCGGTTGAGCAGCGAGCGCAGCAATGCCGATGTTTCCTGGGCCACTTGCGACTCCGGGGCATCCAGCTTCGTGTTCTCCAGCAGGAATTTCACAATCTCCTGCCTCTGCCGGTTATCCTCGGACGCCTTCTTATCGGCTTCCAGTCCCTCGCGCACCTGCTGCCGCAAGGCATCCTTCGAATCCACCCCCAGCTCCTTCAGGAACGCCTCATCGATTTGCGGTGCCTTGATCCGACGGATGGCCTTGACTGTGACCGTGTAGACGGCATTCCGCCCGGCCAGTTCAGCAACCCGGTAGTCCGCGGGGAACGCGACATCCAGCGAGATCGTCTGACCGATCGACGTACCGGTCAAGGCCGCATTCAACCCCGGCAGGAACTCCGACTCGCTCACGACGGGCAGCCAGAAATCCTCGCCGGCCGCCATCTCGGTCTCCTTGAGTCCCAATCCGGCCAGCGGCTGACCGGCACAGGTGCCGGCATAGGTAACCTGCGCCATATCCTGATCCTGGACGCTGCCCTCGGCTAGATCCTCATAGCGCGAGTGGCGTTTGAGCATCTGGTCGATCCCCTTGTCCACATCCTCCTCGCTGACCTCCACCTGCACCGCACCGACCGTGATCTTCTGATACTTCGGCAGCTTGAACTCCGGCGCCACATCCAGGACGATCTGGAACGATAAACCGTGATCCGGCGACAAGTTCACCTCGTTGACACCGACAACGGCTACCGGCTCGAGCGACTCCTGCTTGAGCATCTTCTGGTAGGCATCCGGCAGCAACTGGTCCTGTGCCTGCTTGACGATTTCCTTGCGGAAACGCGACTCAATCAGCGCGACCGGGGCCTTGCCCGGACGGAACCCTGGAATTTTCGCCTTCATGCAGAAGCGCTTCACCACGCCATCATATTCCGGACGCACGTCCGGCGCCGGCACCGATATATCAACCGTCAACCGGCAGCCGCCGGTCTTATTAACCTTGACATCCATGATTATTCCCTTCGCTTTCTAACACAAAAAGTTGCACATGTTAAACCATAAAAAAGCGGATGTAAACCGCAAACCCGCGAACCCCAGCAATTCAGCAATTCTCATGATGGCCTCGGGCAGCCTGAAGGCTGAACTACGAACGCCATAATTCCGGGCATTTCGGTGTTCGTAGTTCAGGCTTTAGCCTGCTCTCTGCACGGGTTGAGGCCATCCTGAGAATTGCAGTGCGAACGCGCCCGGCTACTCCTTCATGGAGAGCAGAAACTCGGCGTTGCTGCTGGTTTTGCGCAAGCGGTTGAGAATCATCTCCATCGCCTCGACCGGCGGCACGCCGTTGATCGCGCGCCGCAGCGTCCAGACGCGGCTCAGCTCGTCCGGATGCATCAGCAGCTCCTCCTTGCGGGTTCCGCTCTTGTCGATATTGATCGCCGGGAAGACCCGCTTGTCGCTGATCGCGCGGTCAAGGCACAGTTCCATGTTGCCGGTACCCTTGAACTCCTCGAAGATCACATCATCCATACGGCTACCGGTTTCCACCAGTGCCGTGGCGATGATCGTCAGGCTGCCGCCGTTCTCGATATTCCGGGCCGCGCCGAAGAAACGCTTCGGCTTGCTCAGCGCATTGGCATCGACACCGCCGCTGAGGATTTTTCCGCTATGTGGCTGCACCGTGTTGTAGGCGCGGGCCAGGCGGGTGATACTATCGAGCAGGATGACGACATCCTTGCCGAACTCGACCATCCGCTTGGCCATCTCGATCACCAGCTCCGCCACCTGCACGTGCCGGGCAGGCTCCTCGTCGAAGGTCGAGCTCAGCACATGGGCCTTCGTGCTGCGGATCATGTCCGTCACCTCCTCGGGGCGCTCATCAATCAGCAGGGTGATGAGATACGCCTCAGGGTGATTGGCCGAAATGCTGTTGGCGATCTGCTGCATCAGCACGGTTTTGCCGGTGCGCGGGGCGGCCACGATCAGGCCGCGCTGCCCCTTGCCGATCGGCGTGAAGATGTCCATCACGCGCATCGAGACGCCCTTTGGATCGCCTTCGAGCTGCAGCCGCTGGTCCGGGAACAGCGGGGTCAGGTTCTCGAACGGGATCTTCGTGCGCGCATTCTCAGGCTCCTCGCCGTTGACCGCATCCACACGGGCCAGCGCGAAGAAGCGTTCCTTATCCTTCGGTTCCCGGATCTGCCCCTTGATGTGGTAACCGGTACGCAAAGCCAGCCGGCGGATCTGCGCCGGCGAGACGTAGATATCCTCGGGGCAGGAAAGGTAGTTGTTGCAGGCGGAGCGCAGGAAGCCGAACCCGTCCGGCAGGATCTCAAGCACACCTTCGGTAAGCACGCTTCCATTGCACTGGGCATGCGCCTTCAGGATCTCGAAGATCAATTCCGACTTGCGCAACGCGCCAAGCTCGACCAGACCGAACCGGTCGGCCATCTCCAGCAGTTCCGGAATCGGACTGGCGTGCAGCACATTCAGGTTCAACTGCTGCGTGATGCCGTCCGGCGGCGCCAGGGGCTCGCCACTCTCATCCAGGCGGACCAACGGCTCGCGCGGGCCGACGCCCTCGTGAACATCGGCGCCCATGGGTTTCTTGCCACGCCCGCGACCGCGGGGGCGTTTCTTCAGGTTGTTGATGTGCGCACC
Source organism: bacterium (assembly GCA_020048935.1). Classification (GTDB taxonomy): domain Bacteria; phylum Verrucomicrobiota; class Kiritimatiellia; order UBA8416; family UBA8416; genus UBA8416. The sequence continues at coordinate 8,313 of JAIFLS010000070.1, forward strand.
GCGCCCGGGAGCATGACTGCCGCCATTCGGAGCGCCGCTGTTCGGGACCCCACCATTCGGGCCAGACCCCTGGTTGTCCACCGGTACATTTGCTTGATTGGTTGACTCTTCCATCACGTGTTTCTCTCCTCTATACCCTTCAGTACCTGCCTGACCGATTCAGACAACTCGTCCGGACTACCGTCGTTCCAGATTGTGAAATCAGACTTTCTTACCTTCTCATCCAACGGCATTTGCGCATCCAGCCTCGCCCGGCATGCCGCCGCATCCAGACCGCGGGAACGCAGCCGTTCCATCTGGAGCGGCTCCCTGCACGCCACACACACCACGGCATCCCAGCCTTCCGCCATCCCCGCCTCGAACAACAACGGGATCACCGCTGCCGCCATGCGGAACCCGGCTCGCTCCCGCTCATCAAGCCAACGCTGGATCTCTACGCGAACCGCCGGATGCAGCAGCACGTTCAATCGCCGTCGTTTTGTCTCATCATTAAAAACAATATCACCCAGTATCCGACGATCAATCGTTCCGTCAGTCGCCAGGATGCCAGCCCCGAACGCATCCACGACGGCCCGGTAAGCACCCATTCCCGGCCTCATCAAGGCGTGCGCAACCGCATCCGCCTCGCAAACCGGCACACCGGTGGCCTCCATCATGGATGCCGCCAGACTCTTCCCGCAGGCAATGCCGCCTGTAACGGCAACACGAATCATGTTCACCATAAAATATTTGGATTGACTGGTAATTCCGACGGCTTTGATCAACCACCGTGCAAGGAAGACAAGCAACGCATCCACCAGGTGGAGCGACAGCCTTTGGAACTGATTGTCAGGCAGCAAAAAGCAAAAACGCTTTCCAAAAGATTGACAGGACTCTACCTGCTGCCCCTCGACTTGTCAACCGTAATTCCATCATTTCTTGACTTCTGCCCTTGATCGCCTAATCTAGCCATTCAAGCGCAGTCTAGCAACGATAACGGCAGTTCATCCGGGAGCATCATCATGTCCAGCAGTTTTGGAACCTTGTTCAGGATCAGCACGTTCGGTGAGTCGCACTGCAAGGGGGTCGGCGTAGTCGTCGACGGCGTACCGCCCGGCATGGAGCTGACCGAAGCGGACATCCAGCCGCAGCTTACCCGCCGCCGCCCGGGCCAGAGCGCCCTCGCCACCCCGCGCGACGAGGCCGACACCGTCACCATACAGTCCGGCACCGAATTCAACCGCACCCTCGGCACCCCGATCTCGATGTT
>JAIFLS010000058.1 GCA_020048935.1 bacterium
ACCATCGAGGACTGGAACCTGTTGTGTCGGCATCTCTCGCTGCAAGGAGTCGTGCAAATTGCACAACAACTCCGTTCTATGGACCCCAAAAGCCTAGCCTTCCTTTCGGTCGTTGGCCGGATTCCGCAGGAGCAATTCAGATGCTGCACACAGAAACAGTCGACGCAAACACATTGGATCTCCTGAAGCAGATCCAGTCCAATCCGCACTTCCGCGAGACAAGACTTGTGGGTGGCACCGCCTTGGCACTTCAGATCGGGCATCGCAAATCGATTGACCTGGACATCTTCGGCAACATCAAACTCGAACCGCTTGAATTGACACAGGAACTGCAGACCTACGGAACCATCTCCATGCGCAGTTCAAGCCAGCGTATTCACCGTTTGGTCTTGCGAGGCGTCCAGCTTGATATCGTTCAATACGATTACCCTTGGCTGGACGATCCGGTTGTCGCTGATGGTGTGCGATTGGCAAGTGTCCGGGACATTGCCGCGATGAAACTGGCGGCGATCACGAACCGTGGCACGAAGAAGGATTTTGTTGATCTCGCCTTTCTGCTGGACCGGCTTGATCTGCCGCAGATGCTGGATCTCTACAAACAGAAGTTCGCCGATGGCGAATGCTTCATGGTCCTTAAAAGCCTTGCCTTCTTCGGCGATGCAGAAGAAGACCCAATGCCATTTATGCTGCTCCCCATCGACTGGAACCTAGCGAAGCAGCGCATCATCGAAAGCGTTCGGAAATCGCTGCCGAACTCGGGTTTCACGACGAAAGCCACTTCATCCACGGCTTCCGGAAGGAACACGGCACATCCCCGGGACTCTTTCGCTGTGCGGGTCCCGTGACGGGCTAGTACTGGCACGGACAGATTACCGTGTTGCAACCGTAATCAGGTGGATGCTTGGCGGCGCGGAGGCCCTGGTAATCCGCAGCCGCAGTTTCTCCGCCCGGTGCTGCTTGTCGAATCGGATCACCCTGGCGGCACCGATTTCCGCGCCCGAATGGATCGTCCTCCACGCGCCATCCTGCAGCGCGTCAATCGCGAACTCCTGGATGCGGAAAATCCGCAGTTGCGAGAATTCATCGCCAAGCTTTTTCATCTCCGCATATTCATGGATGCATATCCGCTTGAACGCGAAGGGTTTTTCCGGCGAGAGCGTGATCGAGGACGGCACGGATGCGGCCTCCCAGCGGGTACGTTCCAGACTGGTGTCGACCACCTTGGAGGCACCATGCTCCTCATCCAGTTCGCTGTCAGCGTATGAAGAAACCCCTGCAGCCTGGTTAAACGGAGCTTTAGGCAGTGGTTTGTTGCCGCCACGGATCCCAAGCAAATCGGCGGTTGCAAAAATCGCCTGCCGTTCATTCTCGCGGATGCGTCCGGTCGGGTCGGGCGGCAGGTTGACCAGCAGCACATTGTCGTTCGCCGTGCACCAATAGAACAGCGCCTCGAGCTCATCCGGATCACGCGCAGGAATCACCTCCTTTTTCTGGAACCAGTTCCAGCGGTCCGAGATGCAAATCGTGTGCTCGAAAGGCAGATAGTGCAGTTCCCCATCCGCTGAGGCGAATTCCTTGGGATCATCCTGCCGGACCAGATTCGGATCCTTGGTACGGAAATCGACAGGCCAGAAGCGGATGGGATCGCCCTTGACATAGTCTTCCGGCAGGCGGAGTTTTTGCAGATTGCCAGGGATGCCGATGGTATGGTTCACGGTGACCTGGCAATCCGGCTGGAGCTTCTTGATCAGGGCGTAGACTTCGGGAATCCGCCAGTCGTCGTGCGGTTTTGCCCAGGCGCCATCGAACCATAGCTCGCAGATATCACCGTAGTTTGTCAACAGCTCGGTAAGCTGGTTCTTCATGAAGCCGACATATTTCCCAGGATCCTTGTCATCATGACTGGGGTCCTTGCGGTCCCACAGCGAATAGTAGAGGCCGAGTTCCACGCCATATTTGCGGCAGGCCTTGGCGACCTCCCTGACGATGTCGGTCTTGCAGGGCGACGATGCCACACCGTAGCCAGTGAACTGAGTGTTCCAGAGACAGAAGCCGTCGTGGTGCTTGGTAATCAGGATGACATGCCGGAAGCCCGCTTCCCTGGCGGTCTGTATCCACTGGTCGCAATCCAGCGCGGTGGGATTGAAACTCGATGCGGGCAGGCTGCCATCCGACCACTCGATTTCATTGAAGGTATTGACCCCGAAATGGATGAACATGCCGTAACCGCGTTCAATCAGCCGCCGCTGGCCGGGATCGGGTGTGCCGGCGACATCAACCGTGCACGGGGCCTGGATTTGCTCCTTTGTTGAATACTTCATTTTTATGACGATCCTTCCATTTGACGGCCGGCCCGCTATGAGTTGAACTCGTGAACCGCCTCGATCATGGCCACCACGTTTGCCACCGGGGTACGTGCCTGGACATTGTGGATGGCATCAAAGACGAACCCGCCGCTCCTCGAGAAGATCCTGCACCGTTCCAATACCTGTTCCCGAACCTGGGACGGGGTACCGAATGGCAGCACTTTCTGGGTATCAACCCCGCCCCCCCAGAATACCAGACAGTCGCCGTATCTGGCCTTCAAGCCCTGGGGGTCCATCCCGGTCGCGGAACATTGGACGGGATTGATGATGTCAAAACCCGCCTTGATGAAATGCTCCATGAACGGCTCCACCGCACCACAGGAATGCTTAAACGTCTTCCAGGTCGTATGCTGATGGATCCAATCGTTCATCTTCCGGTAATAGGGAAGCCAGAGTTCATCAAAGGCCTCCGTCGAGCAAAACTGGCTGCTCTGCGTTCCGAAATCGGTTCCGCACAGGAAAACGGCATCGACCGTATCTTTCACCACCGCATGGATTTTTCCAAGATTAAGCAGGGCGAATTCAAGCTGTTTCTGGAACATGGCATGGACATACTCCTGCCGGATCGCCGTTGTCACATACCATTCCGCCACATCCCGGATGCCCTTCGGGAATTTCATGAAAGGGCCTGGAATCAGGGCAATGTCCCCGAAGGCAGTACCGCCGAAATTGGCAATGACGCCCCGCCCTGAAGCCGCCGCTTTATCGGCCTCCCGCGCGAAATGAGCCAGAGCCTCCGGGGAGACAGGCCCGAATTCCTCCGTATTGTCATCAGGGTTCAGCCGATCCTCGTCGATGGGCTGCTGCCGGATGATGGAATCAAAGAAATACCCGCCTTCCGGCATGTGACCACTGGGAGGAACCGTGGTATCCCCCTCGGGATAAATGTAAATATCCTTGCCTATATTCGAGACGTTGAACTGTCCGGGGACCAGCAAATGCTGCCCCCACGGGGCCCGCCATTCTTTCCACTGTTCGAGAGGGAACCCGAACAGGGTGGACCGTCCAAGAATGCCGGTCGTGTCCACGCCCATGGCATCCTTCAGGTCCGTCTCGACTTCACCCAGCATCTGATAGGGCTCAATCACTTTGACCGGCCTCTTTTCCAAGCCATAATGGTCACGCAATGCCGCCACCACGGAGACATGAATCCCCGTAACCGCCGTGCCGCCAAAGTCCATGGGGACCGGCCCATCCTGATGATTCAATGCCCTCTTCAGTTTTTCTCGACGTGTCATATCGCGTTCCTTTCAGACGTTCATGGTCCTTGTGTCAAGCAGTTGTATTTCGTGCAGGGATAAGCCGTAGCGCCCACCCGGCGGATTGATTTTCGGGTCGACTCCGTTCCAGCCTGGACTGAAGTTTGCGGAGTAGCACAACCACAGGGTACGCCCGTCCGTGCTGATAAACTTGCTTGGGAAATTGAGGAAATAAGCCTGCTCGCCAAAATCCTTCATGTAGGCGACCATCCGCCAGGGTCCCGTGATGAGGTCGGCCTCAAGAATATACGAAGTCATCTTCGCCACCGTCGGCCATCCGTCGGTCACACACATCAGATACTTCCTGAGGCTGGGTACATAGGTGGCGGTGACGCATCCCATATGGTTGTTCCACTCAAGCAGGGGTTTGATCTTCGCGAAATCGCTAGTCCAGATCGGCGCTCCGGCCGGATCGTGTCCGGCAAAGAACTCGTAGGCGTCGAGCCGGTTGATGGTTTCCGGGGAAGGGGTCACGCGCGCAAGGTAGGCCTGATCGGCGGTGATCCAGCTCAGGTTGCCGTGGGCAAACGGTTTGCCATTGACCTGCTTGAAGGCATTCTCGTAAACCGCCTTGAGATCGGGGTCGGCCGCTTCCTTTTCGCGGAGCTGCAAGTGGACAGACTCCGCGCACTGCGTATTTACATCGAAGGCGGTCCCCTGTGATCCCGGCTTGATGCAGGGCCGGGGCATGGGATCAGTGAGCTCGGCGCCCATGCCAAGGAGATAAGCCTTGCCATCCGGCGAATGCTCCATGTTTTTACCGAAGTCCACAAAATGGGGCGCACCCATCTTCACCGGGCCCAGGAATTCGGCCGGCTCGGGAAATAGCGGCGCCTCCGGGGAACGTGGCGAAGGTTCCCACGTCCTGCCCAGATCCCGCGAGATCTGGAAGCCCGGCATGGGACCGAGGTTCGGCCAATTCCACCTGAACCCGTCGTGCTCAAATTCTGCGGACGGACCAAGACAATACGTGCCGTAATACCAGATCCCGTCAAGCACCAGCGAACCGCAGGGATATCTTCCCCGGTATGGTGCGGCCAGAGCCCGCTTGGGTGGTGATGTATTCTTGATAACCAGATTGAGTGGATCGTCTCCGATCAGCACGGCATGCCCCGTATGAAACCCCTTTTCCAGGCAGCCTCCTGAATTACATGATATCCCGTCAGTTGTCCCGTCAGTCCAGGGCGTATACAGGTTGCCGTCGCTGGCCCAGGACGGATAGATCGTATCGCCACAGTGATAGTCGCTGTGCCGTCCGGTAAAAAACAGGCCCGCCAGACTCTCCGAACGCGGAAAAGGACAATCAGCAGGCATCGGCGAATCCCAGGAAAATCCGATTCCCGGCGTTACAGACACCCGCCCGTTGAGACCTTCAGGGAATAACGTTATCATGATTTAAGAGTGACAAGACGGCAACCGACACGCTTACAACGATTTTCAATCCTCAAAAGTTACCCATTCGTTTTCGCCCACCGCTGCGGGCGGCGGGCTTTTTAATAACTTCAACAATTTTTGTTCCAAACACAAGGTCCATTTTCGGGAAAACCTAATCTGCAATAAATACATCCCGTTGAGTGAACTGGACGCGACCGGCATAGCGGCCGGTATTTCAATTCTTTTCAACGCCCAACAACCAACATCCAACGCCCAACAATCCAACCAAACACCGCCCGGTTGCCACCGGTGCCTTGTAGCCGGATCAGCCTTGTAGCCGGGGTCGGTGACCCCGGTGCCCTAGAAAAGGTGCAAGGCGAAACATCTCTCCCGATTGCTTATCCATTCGCTGCCGGGGTCACCGACCCCAGCTGCAAATGCTTACCCAGCTAAAAGTTCTTCCCAGCTACAAGTCGCAATTGATAGCCACAAAATGCACAAAAGCCACAAAACATACTGCATTTCTTTTGTGATATTTGTGCCTTTTGTGGCTAGTCTCCCCCAGCATCAGAGCATTAGTCTTTGTGCTCTTTGTGTTCTCTGTGTATGCAAGAAGCTTATGGCATATTCGTTACGCACAGCCTGTAGAAGCCGCCCTGCCGGATCTCGACATCGCAACTGTTGAAACCGTTGGCAGGTGCCTTTTCAACTGAGTACTGCCATGACCCTGTAGCAATACTTGACCGGGTCTGCACGCATATGGGGGGAATCCCGGCGTGTACATTTGAATGCGCCCAGATGAGCCTGACATTAGTTGACGCGAGCTGTACCTCCGCTATATGCAGAAACGATCTGCTGTTCATCGGGTCCGTGCCGCTCCAGTATTCCTCCGCCGTTGTGAAGCCGTCATGATCCGCGTCATTCGTTACCGCCGCCTCGTAGTTGCTGGTCCACGAAGGATTCTGGTCAGCCAGCCATGTGTACGGAACGGAATGTGCGGCGGTAACCGCATTGACCGTGATGGTTACCTCGGCGGAGGACGGGGTGACTCCATCGCTCACGGTGAGCCTTAGCACGTAAACCCCTTCGCGTGTGAAGGTTACCGTCGTGTCAACCGCGTTTGAGTTCCCGAAACTTACAGCGCCGGGACCGCTCACGCGGCTCCAGGTGGAGCTTAACGTGTCGCCGTTCGGATCGCTTACCGTGCCGTCAAGGCTGACTGTGGCGTACGCCGCCCCCGGTTCGGCGTTCTTATAAGGGTGCCCATCCGGTAAATTCGATGAAAGCCCCCACTTGTGGGCCAAATAGCCTTCCATCTGCTGTCTCGTCTCTGTTGTCATGGCCGTGTCCGTGGTTATGATCTCAGCCATGCTGCCCAGCCAGAAAGCATCACCGGCACCCATCGTCCACCCACCTTTGACCGCCGATGCAGAATTGCCTGCCACCGAAACGACCTTGTAATCAGCCAGCGGGACGAAGCTGTAAGAAACACCCGTGTTATCAGCGCCATTGACGCGCAGTACATTATTTGCCGCCGATTTCACTGGAATTTCACTTTGCACCAAGCTGGTACCACTGCTCCCGAATAGAGCGGGCACATCGGTTCCTTCCAACGTTCCGTACAGCCATCTCCAGGTTGAGAATGTCGCACCTGAAGAATTGAACACGGCAAACAGATTACGAAACGCATTCGATCCTGCGGCCGCAAGACTGTCACCGCCATCAAAGTAAAGCGTGGGAAGCCCGTTGAGCTGATTCATCTGCCGCGCAGGTTGTGCTGTCCCGGTGCCTTGTGTGGCGTTATGTCCGTTGCCGCTCTTGTCCCTCCATTGAGATACCGCTCCACTGGTGTTGGTGGTTAAGGTCGCATCATCGGCCGCATCATACCATGCGACAGTCGGTATCGCGGCAGGGGTCCAGGGAGAGGAACCGCTTAAGGCGACCATCTGGTCAGCACCGGCGTCTGCAACGGGAGGCAGGTTATCGTTGTCGGCTTCGTAAACCGTCACGGTCGCGCCCAGGTAAGCACCGCCCGCATCACTGCAGCGGAAAGCCGCAGAAGAATTGACCCGATCGGAATCCTCCGCCGCGCTGATCGTGACCTGCTGCCAATTCGTGCCGTTTGCCGCGCCAAGAAGAAGCTGGCTGCCTGAAGTCACGGCCAGATCCGTGCCGCCGGACACCCTGGCGACGTTCACGGTGACGGTATTTTCCGCAGGAGTGCGTAACCTGACTCCAAAACTGCTGGTACTGCCCTCAGCCACGACGACAACATTGGTCGAGGTGTCGATCATGCTTGCACCCAGCACGCCGATCATTAGGATCTTGTCAAACGTGGCACCCTCGATATCCGTTGCGCGAACCCGTATACTCCGTGTTGCTCCGCCTGCATAGCTGAGGACCGCCGCTGTCTTCAGGACGCCCTTGTCAGGGTTGTCTGAAAGAAACTCCGGGATAGAGAAGAGACTGTTGTCGGTGCTGCCGGTTCCCGTGACCAGACTGTAGCGGATGACTTCGGCAGGATCGGCATCGGTCGCCGACAGGTAACCGACCATGGTGCCAGCGGGCAGCCCCTCGGCTATGCTGTGCGCCGAAACGGCAATGTCTGTTGGAGCCACATTGCCTGTCACATTCTCCCAGATCCGCCAATAATCCACATAATATCGTTGAGGGAACGAAGTGCTTGACGGATCACCACCGGCACCGCCAATGGCAAGGTTGAGCCAGCAGAAGATCGGCTGCTTGAACGGATACTTCGGTCCCCAGGTTGTAACCGGATTAACCATCCAGGACTGGGGAATTGTGTTAATCAGGACATTGTCGACATAGAGCCTCACATTCTGGTCATCCCACTGCATGGTCCAGACATGGAAGCTATCCAGCCAGACAGGGTCCGTTGGCGTCAGCGAAGCGACAGTCCTGTTGGCGCTATCCCATGCTGCCTTCCACCGTGTGGTCGTGCCTATAGCCATGTTCGCGAGTATCTTGCCGCCGTAATTCTCCATGATATCGGCCTCGCCACCGCTTGGCCATTCACCGGTTTTGCCGCATCCCCAGATGGCTGGCCACAATCCTGCCAGGTTAGAAACCTTTGCCCTGACCTGGGCTCGGCCATACTGCCAGTAGTATTTATTGATTGTATAGATGCTGGCCGAGGTGTACGCATAGCCACCCATTGGCTCCCGGCGCCCCTCTATGATCAACCGCCCCCCCTCCTGCCAAGCATTGGTCGTATAGTACTGCAATTCGTTATTGCGCTTATACCCTTCCTCATGCGTCCAGACGGTGGGATCGGGCGGGCCGCTGCCGTCAAATTCATCTGACCAGGTCGGCGGCATATGGATTGGCTGTGCCGGGTTGATGACAAGAAGCACATAATCAAATCTGACGGACTGGGAGGTGCCACTGTCATTGTTGGCAAATGTGATCGAAAGCGTCGTGATTTCAGATGACGAGTCAATGCCGAAACTCCCGCCCGTGATGTCCAGGAACGCCTGGCGAACCCAGTCGTTGGTAGTGGGAACCATCGTCGTGTCCACACCATTCACCTGGATCGCTTCGGTTCCGTTATAGCCTGCGTCGACGGCATACTCCACGAACAGATATACCGACGTTATCGCACCGGTAACAGGACTGAAGCCGCTGATCGTTGCTGATTCGCCCTGGGCGACAGTGTAGGAGGCCGCATCGTTTGCCTGAATGGAAGAAACCGTGCCGACTCCGCCTGAGACAGATGTCGGCAGATTGGTGGATCCACCGGCACGCGCGCTCAGCGTCGCCAGTATCCAAGCGAGTAATATCACGGATACGCAGAGTTGAATACGGTTCATCATAGTTTCTTCACCGCGGCGACAGCTTGACTCCGAGAACCCTTCGTTTTCGCCTACCCCAGAGGGCGGCTGGTTTACCTATAGCTTGGCCAATTTATCACACTTTTCGGTGAACGAGAACGGCGACGAGAACGGTTAACGATGCTCCTGCTCTGCAGGCTCGCGAGAATGTAAATGGCGAAGCCCTCGTAATCCGTTCTCGTCGCCGTTCTCGTTCACCGATCTCCGCCGCCCCAGTTACCCATTCGTTTTTGCACGGGAGCCCCGGGTGGGCGGCTTGTTTATTACTTCAACGCCGCCCACCGACCTTGTGTCGGTGGAGGCTAACGTTGAGATGGGGTTGCTGCCTCCACCACTACTCAACTTTCTTCACCACCGGGGCAAGCCCG
>JAIFLS010000085.1 GCA_020048935.1 bacterium
GCTTTCCGCTCCGGAGTCGGATCAGATGCGTATAAGGCCCATTGAAACAGAATCATGGGATCATCAGGAAAACGCTTGAGCGCCTCCTCCAGATAGGATTTGTCTTTGCTCACACGAAACGCCTGAAAGAGGCTGCGAGCATCACGGCTGCGCCGTGTTAGGTAGTCAGACAGGTGTTGTCGGTCCTTCGCCGCCACAGGCTCCGACGGTTTCGCCAAGCCGCTTTCCTCCGGTCGCGGCACCGACGCCGGTGCAGTCGCAGAGACGTTCTCGGGCACGCGAGCAATCGGAACCGCTTTGCGTGTGAAGGCCACAGGTTGGGCGGCAGGATTGCCGGGCACATCCAGCGATCGATCTCTCGCCGGTGTATCGCCGGTGTTCCGCGTAATCCACAGCAACGCAACCACTGCCAATGCGGTCGCTCCCAATATCAATAGATGTTTTCGCATAACTTCATTCTCCCCGAACGCTCCGGTTCAGCGGCGGCCGTACGCCGTCCGCTGAACCGGTTATGCGACGAGTCCTCATCCCTGCAACTGGGATAGCCTCAACTTCACCATCTCGATGACCAGTGCCTTGGGGATTGGCTTGTTCAATGGGAACTGGACTGAACCCTTGGCGAACTTGTACCCCGCAAGCCGATCGGCGAATGCGTCTATGACGTCGGGGTGGGGATAGAAGCCAACATGCTTGGGATACCCGGCGATCATGATCTGCTTGTCCCGCTTCCCCCCCTGGGCCAAGGCAAACGCTGGGATGTTGTAGTTCATCAGTTCGGACACCCCGGGTGCTGCCCGCCAGATGCATGAGCGCAATTCCTCAAGTGCGCGCTGTGTTTCCGGAGGTTGGGTGGCGATGTACGTATCCACTTCCTTCGACCTGCCTACTTCACTGGCCATTGTCGCCTCCAGAACAGCGTCCGTTTCCCCTTGTCGCATAACGTGCCTTTGAGGCGCGGCCTATTGGACGTCGCCTCGGACGGGTTGTTCGATTTCTTCCGGTCCGTTCTATTCTTGGTTGAAGCCAGGAATCGACGGTGAGCCTTCCCATGGCTCACGTGGTGTCCAAGGAAGCACTCCTTCGTCTGGCTCGGTGTTCTCAAGGAAGAAGACCCTCACCTCGGAATTCGTCTCGATCTGGATGTAAATCCTGCCCCGAAAGGTCTGGGGAGAGGGTGGATCTAGCTGCACGGTGCGTGTAACCATGTCCCCGCCTTGGCGAGTCCATCTCATTCTGACTGTTTTAGGCGAATTCGGCTCGATGCGTGTTTTGCGAGCCGCGGAATGTGGATCAATTGAGGACGCTGCGTAGAGCACGGCCTCCTCAGATTCCACTGTGACGTTCGTCACTGTATAGCTGCAGGCGTTGGCAACAATCAGGAAAGGAGTATGTCCGGCCGTTATACAACCTCCACCAATTGCCGTACATGTGATGGCGAGCAGGATCTTCAGTCGCATTGCATATTACCTAAAAACGAACAAGTCATTATGCGGATCCGAATATCATGCCGATTGGAATGATATGCAGATTGAAGCAGAATTTATCACCCATCAGAATGGTAAGCAACTGGAATTGTTTGTTGGCATTACGGCCAATGCTTTTATAACAGTAAAGACCCGGTGTGGAATCGGACGGGATTGGCCATGGCGGCGGAGAGGATGGCAAGAAAGGTGACTATTCCCCGTTCTGGGGAACGGATGGCATTTCTTGTCTCTTGACATCCGCTTGTCTAATGGATGACCCCAATGTCTTCCTACATCAAGGATGTCCCCGCCACCCACTGGGCCATGGGCGATACCCTGCTCGGTTGACCAGCTACATCGGAATCACAAGCCGAACTGTGACATAGGGACTTTCGGCGAAGTCCAGCCGGCTGTCAGAACTCTCATCCCCAAGGCTGTCCCCCATGAAGTAGCGCCGGTCAAACGCATAACCACCCAGCGCCTGGAGTGAACAATCACGAAATAGCCGGATGGCAAACCCCGCCTCCACACGCTCTTCCGCCGTAATCAACCGATCACTCGCAGATTGCCCGGATTTCTCATACGGCACCACCGCTGCAACCGGAACCTCCTCGGTCACATCTTCTGAAAGCGTATAGGCGTTAGCACTCGACCGGAAGGCCCCCAACAACGCCACACGCTCGGTCACTTCATATCTCACAGCGGCCGCAACCGTGGGCGCCGGAGTCACGCTCACGGTGGCCGTCAACCCGTCACCAGACGTCCAGCGCACCCGCGTGTACGGAAAACCAATCAGGGCTTTCAACTGGTCATTCGGACACCACAAGTACGCCACCCCCGGCAGCGGGGCCTTGCCAAACTGCAAACGATCACTCGCGTAACTCAAATGAAACAGCCAGGCATCCTGCTCACGCGACGGATGCATATAGAAAAGGCTCACCCCGGCCTTGACCGCATCGGTCCCGCCCAACGGTGCGTCACTCGCCGATCCCAGCGTAGCGCCGCACCCCGCCGCCTGCCGATCCGCAAGCGTATGGCGATAGTTCACCCCCACCTGAAGGTCATACAAATCTGCCGGCAACATCAGGTCGGTACCCGGAATTGCAGGGGTCTGCGTGTGATGCGTCCGCTCACCCTGGGCTTGTCCCGTGACCCTGTCATCCGCATCGCTCCACAGAGGCGTCTTGCCCGAGACCCCGATCTTCGAAATCCCCGGATCATCACCCGACTCAGGATACTTGGTATACTGACCCGCCAAGGTAGCCTTCGCCCCCGCCGCCACTGGATCGGTGAAATCCGCACCCTCAAAAGGTTCCACGCCAGCAGATACGAACCCGGCAAACCCCGTCAACAACACACAAATGAAAACAAATCTATTCACCAAAAAACACCTCCGTAATTCAAGGTTTTTGGAATCTCGCCTCTTACAGCGCACGTCTTCTGCGTCTTTACTATGTCTACCTGAAGGACTCAGCGGAACGCGTTCTGCGCGGGGCCGGACATGCCTTCGCGTACACGTTCGATGCGCTTGGCGCGGCCGGTCTTGTCGTCGATGTCGATGATGGCTCCCTCCAGCAGCGCATCGCCGTTCGCCATATCGAACTTGCCGGGCATACCGGTCAGGAACGTGCCCATCACGGCCTTGAGGTCCCGTCCGATGGCTGAATCCTTGACCCCGCTCATCCCCAGGTCGGTCAGGTAGGCCGTTCCGCCGGGCAGGATGACCTCGTCGGACGTCTGCACATGGGTATGCGTGCCGACCACCGCGCTGACGCGCCCGTCGAGATAGCGGCCCAGCACGATCTTCTCCGATGTTGCCTCGGCATGGAAATCCACCAGCCGGATGCGTCCATCGGGAGGACTGGCAAGCAGGGCATCCGCCGCGCGGAAGGGGCAATCGACCGGCTTCATGAATACCCGCCCGATCAGCGAAACGACCGTGACCGGGCCATGCGGTGTCGGCACGGTGACCACGCCATGGCCCGGGCAGCCCGGCGCGAAGTTCAACGGACGCAGGATCCGGGGCTCGGCATTGGCGCACGGCACGAATTCCTTCTGGTCCCAGGCGTGATCGCCCAGCGTGATCACATCCGCCCCCGCCTCGAACAGTTCGTGCGCCACCTTGACCGTGATGCCTTTGCCGCCAGCGGCATTCTCGGCATTGACGACCACAAAGTCAACCCCCGCCCCGCGCCGCAGCCGTGCCGCGACCTGGGCTAACACCAGCCGCCCGGGACCGCCAACCAGATCTCCCACCATCAGAACTTTCAAACTTCGCTCCCTTACTATAACTTCAACGTTTTTTTGCTCCCTACACCCACACAATGTCCAGTTTCGGGAAAACTGGACCTACTGCAAAAAGTACGTTCGCCGCTGCAATGGATTGCCACAAAAAGCACACATTACACAAAACAAATTCTGCATTTCTTTTGTGTTTTATGTGCCTTTTGTGGCTAATTTTGTTTCCTGTTTACGTGCGCCAAGCTTCTTTATTTGGCGTAATCGATGCAGCGCCGCTCGCGGATCACCGTCACCCGGATCTGCCCCGGATACTTGAGTTCCGTCTCGATCTTGCGGCACATGTTGCGCGCAAGCACCATCGCCTCATTGTCATCGACCTTGTCCGGCTCGACCATGACACGCACTTCACGCCCGGCCTGGATGGCATAACTCCGCACAACCCCCTCGAAGCTGTTGGCGATGGCCTCGAGCTTCTCCAGCCGCTTGATGTAGAGGCCTGTCGTCTCCGACCGGGCACCGAGCCGCGAACTCGATATCGCATCGGCCGCCGCGCAAAGCGGCGTATACAGCGAGGTCGATTCGATGTCCTCGTGATGCGCGGCCGCCGCGTTGATCACTTCGGGAGCCTCGGCGAAGCGTTTCAGGTAGTCGCCGCCGATCGTGGCATGGCCTCCCTCGACCTCGTGATCGAGCGCCTTGCCGATATCGTGGAAGATGCCGACCCGCCGGGCCAATTGCGGATCAAGCCCCAGCTCGCCCGCCATCACACTCATCAGATGGGCCACCTCGACCGAGTGCCGCAAAACGTTCTGCGTATAACTGGTGCGGAAGCGCAGCCGTCCCAGCGTGCGGACCAGCTCCGGGTCCACGCCCTGGATGCCGAGTTCGAACAGGGCATCCTCGCCGGCGGTCTTCATCGTCTCCTCGACCTGCTCATGCGCCTTCTCGACCAGTTCCTCGATGCGGGCCGGATGAATGCGCCCGTCGATGATAAGCTGTTCCAGCGCCTGGCGGGCGACCTCACGACGCACGGGATCGAACCCGCTGATCACGACCGCCTCGGGGGTATCGTCGATCAGCACGCTGACGCCGGTCGCCGCCTCCAGAGCCCGGATATTGCGGCCGTCCCGCCCGATGATCCGTCCCTTCATGTCATCACTGGGCAGGGCCACCGAGGTGGTGACGATGTCGCTGGTGTGGCCGGCGGCATAGCGCTGGATCGCCTGCGAGATGATCTTGCGCGCCTCGCGCTCGGAGGTCTCGCGAGCCTGCTCCTGCGTGCGGCGGATGAGGGCCCCGATCTCGCCGTGCACATCCTGTTCAACGCGCGACATCAGCGTCTGGCGCGCCTCGTCGCGGGTCATCGCCGCCACGCGCTGCAGCGTCTCGGTCGCCTTGTCGCTCTGTAGCTTTGCCGCCGCCAGCTCGCGGGCAAGTTGCTGCTCGCGCGCCTCAATATCCGCCAGTTTCTCGTCAACCGTGTGCTCCTTGCGGTCAAGCATGGCGACCTTGCGGTCAAGGTTGTTCTCCCGCTGCGCCACACGCTCCTCGATCTGCGCCAGCTCCTTGCGTCGCGATTCTGTCGATTTCTCGAAATCCTCGCGCGCCTTGAGCATCTCGGCCTTGGCACTGATCTTGGACTCCTTGAGCATCGCATCCGCTTCGCGTTTGGCGTCCTCCAGCAACCGTTTGGCCTGGACCTCGGTCGTGTCCGCATCGACCTTCCCCCGTATATGCCTGATCAGGTAGCCGGCCGCCCCGCCGACCAATCCTGCTATTACCCCCGTCACCAACGCTATGATCATCTAGTCCCTCTCCTCTCTTTATCGCCTGGCAACACAGACCGCCCGACCTGCGGGCAGTGGTATTGCAGACGTTGTTTACGCCATCGGGCGGCAATCCAGTGTCCGCCTTTCCGTCACCACGAAATCCATACGCCGGTCCCATGACGCCTGCGGCAGCGAGTCCTTTACCTGCGCATCCAAGCAGGCCCCCGCCGCCGTCACCGCGCCACCGCCGCACGCGAGCCCCAGCAACCGGTCATAATAGCCCGCGCCGTAGCCGATACGACCGCCAGCCTCGTCAAACGCCAACCCCGGCACGACCATCAGGACAGTTCCTTCGAGCGTGGCGAACCGATCCGTATCCGGTTCAGGAACGCCCCAGTGCCCCGGCCGCAACGACTGCCCATCCACCCATTCCTTGAAACCATAGACCCGTTGATCGGCACGATACGCCGGCAGCAGCACGCGTTGCCCCTGCCTGCGGCATTCCGCCAGCACCGCATCCAGCCGCACCTCCTGCACCAGCGAGGCGAAGAGGCACACGGTCGACGCCGACCGGTACGCCTCCAGCGCGATCAACCGCTGCGCGATCGCCGCGCTGGCCGTGGCCAGCCAGGCGGCATCCAGCCCCTTGCGCCACGCCAGCATCGCTGCACGGACTTCCTTTTTCGTGTTGTCGATCATTTTCGTTGGCTATCTCATTCACCTGACGCGCCCGGAGGTCGCGTTCCACCTGCTCATTGTTGCCGGTCCGTTATGCTTGGTTCTTGTCTAGAACTTCAATTCATTCAACGCCCAACAACCAACATCCAACGTCCAAGTAAAGACTCCCCAACTTGGGCGTTGGTTGTTGGGCGTTGGACATTGGATGTTCGATTCGATTTTACTCCTGTTACCAATTCGTCTTCAGTCTTCGGTCTTCAGTCTCCCCCACCCCGCATTCCCTTCATCCGCTGGGCAATGGTGGCCTCGTAGCCGCTTTCGCCCGGCTCGTAGTAGACTGTCGTGGTCGGCACGTACTGCTGTTCGACGTAATGACCGTCGTAGTCGTGCGGGTAGATGTAAGCGCCAGCCTCGTCCCCGCCCTCGGTCACCTTCAGGCGCTTGTTCTTGAGGTGGCCCGGAACAGCCAGAGAACGCCCCTGCTCGACGTCCTTGAGCGCCGCGCCGATCGCCTTGTAGGCCGCATTGCTCTTGGGTGCCGTCGCCAGGTAGGTGGTCACTTGCGAGAGGGTGATCCGCGCCTCGGGCATGCCGACGAATTCCACCGCCTGCAATGCCGCCACGGCCATCAGCAAGCCGCGCGGATCGGCATTGCCGATATCCTCGGATGCGAGGATCACCAGCCGCCGGGCGACGAAGCGAGGATCCTCGCCGGCGTACAGCATCTTCGCCAGCCAGTAGACCGCGGCATCGGGATCGGAGCCGCGCACGCTCTTGATAAAGGCCGAGATCGTATCGTAATGACCGTCCTCGTCGTGGTCGTAGACCACGGTCTTCTTCTGAACCGAATCGGCCGCCACCGCGACCGTCACCAGGATCCGTCCATCCGCCGCCGGCGTGGTCAGCACGGCCACCTCCAGCGCGTTAAGCGCCCGCCGCGCATCCCCCTCGCAGACCCGCGCGATGTGCGCCAGCGCGGCGGCCTCCGCCTGCACCGGATAGAGCCCCAGCCCGCGCTCCTCGTCAGCCAGCGCACGCGCCAGCAGTTGAATGACCGACTCCTCGTCGAGCGGGCGCAACTCGAAGACCATCGAACGCGAGGTCAACGGCGTGTTGATGAAGAACATCGGGTTATGCGTAGTCGCGCCGATCAACGTGACCGTGCCCTCTTCCACATGCGGCAGCAGCACATCCTGCTGCGCCTTGTTGAACCGGTGGATCTCGTCGACAAACAGGATGGTCTCGCGCTTCTCGTGGCGGAACCGGAGTCGGGCGCTTTCGATCAGCGCACGCAGATCCGCCACATTGGCCAGCACGCCGCTGGTACGCACGAAACAGCGCCGCGTGGCGCTGGCGATCACTTCGGCCACCGAAGTCTTGCCGCAGCCGGGCGGACCGTAAAGGATCACGCTGCCCAGCCGGTCGGCCTGGATCGCCCGGCGCAGCAGGCTCCCCTCGCCCAGGATGTGCGATTGACCGGCGATCTCATCCAGCGTGCGCGGCCGCATGCGCGCCGCCAGCGGACGCGAGGCCATCCCGCCATCCTTCACCTGGTTTTCAAACAAATCCATACCCGTATACCTGCAAAAAAAACCCCGCCGTGCCGAGCTAGGCGATATCTCTGAACCTCGAATACGAGGTGGGTGCTCTTGTCAATGCCGCCGCTGCCCGTCCAGAGGACGGTATGGCGTTGGCATCGCCTTCAAGCTCCCTGAACAGTTAAACCTGGGTCAGAGATGTGTGCCTGTTTATCGAACAAAGCAGGGTATTAAATTCCCATTACGAGTATGTATTCTTTTGTCACTGAGCAGACGGTGTTCCCACCCCGCCTGCCAAGGCATCCTTCGGTCTTCTCGTGTTTCCCGAAAGCCTTCTTCCGGATGTCCCTTCAAAGCCACGGTACCCCTTGCAACCATCCCCACCGCCGGCATAAAACCAATAACGCACTCATTATCGGATAATCTCAATCCCGCCCTGCCCACCGCCCCCGCGCATATCCCCATGCGCCCCCTTAACCCTCGCGAAACGCCACGCCCAATTCCTGCCGCAATGCATCCTTGATCCGCTCATGCAGCGCATTGGCCTCCTCATCCGTCAACGTCCGCCCTGCCGACTGATACGTGAGGCTGTAGCCAAGGCTCTTCTGCCCATGACTCACGCCTTCACCTTGGAAAATATCAAAAAGCGCTATGCCTGTCAACTCGTCTGGCCTGCTATTTTCGATCACCTGCGTGATCCGGTCGTGCGTCACCCCGGCATTCACGACCATGGCCATATCTCGGCTGGTCGATGGATATTGCGGAATAGGCTTATAGACAGGGGTTTGGAAAACATTCGAAAGCAGCGGTTTGAGAGCCAGTTCGCCCACGGCCACCGGATTGCCAAGGCGCCGCGCACGGCGCAGGTCACGGCGTAGAAGACCGATGAATCCAAGCCGGGACTCGCCCAGCCAGACATCGGTGGCCGAACCCGGTTCGCAGACGGCTGCGGGTGCCGGACGGAAGGAGACACGGCCCGCGCGCAAGGCGACAGCCAACTGCTCGACAATGCCTTTAAGCGCGAGGAAAGTATCCTCATCGCGGACCGCATCGCGTGCATGCAGGGAGTCGCCGCTCAACTGCCCCGTCAGTCCGAAGGCCACCTGCGTCTGCTCCTGGATGCACCCCTGCTCATCGCGGCAGAAAACCGTCCCGATCTCGAAAAGCGCGGTCGAGTCGATCTGGCGGGCGCGGTTGCGCGCCAGGCATTCGACCACCTGCGGCACCAGCGTGTGGCGCAGCACGCCCTGGTCCGCGCTGACCGGGTTGGGCAGCACGACCCGCCGGGCATGGTCCCCGGCATCAAAGGCGTCCAGCAGGGTTGCGGCAGTGAAGCTGTAGCTCAGCATCTCGCGCAGCCCCAGCCCGGCAAGCGTCTCGCGGCAGCGGAACAGCGCACGGGTGGCCGAGTCGTCCGCCCCCGGCACCACGGTCGCCGATGGCACCGTATCGGGGATGTGCTCCAGCCCGTGCATCCTCGCCACTTCCTCGATCAGGTCCGCCTCGCATTCCAGGTC
>JAIFLS010000095.1 GCA_020048935.1 bacterium
TCCATGAAGGTGCGTTCCACGCGGTTGAAGGCAACCACCCCTACCAGCAGCGATACGATCGCGAAGCATGCACTATACGCCAGCCAGCCCCAATTCAATGTGCCCTGCCCCAGGAATCCGAGACGGAATACTTCAATGACCGGAGTCATCGGATTGGCCAGCAGGACGAGGCGTAGCCTGCCGCCCGTGATGCTTGAGAGCGGAAAAATCACCGGCGTGGCATACATCGCCAATCGCACGCCGAACTCCAGCAGGAAGCGCAGGTCGCGGTACTTCGTGGTCATCGCGCTAAAGAGAATGCCAACCCCCAGCGCCTGCCCGGCCATGATGAGGACCAGCACAGGAAACAAAAACGACGCGGGAGTCATACGGATACCCGTGCCCATCAGCGCATAATACAGCCAGAATACCAGGAAGAAGCCCACCTGCAAACCGAACTTGATCAGATTGGAAATAGTCAGCGAAAGCGGCACCGCCAATCGCGGGAAATACACCTTGCCAAATAGGTGAGCATTCCCCACAAACGTATTGGCAGATGCCGTTAGCACATTGGAGAAATACAGCCAGACCACATTGCCGCTAAAGTAGAACAGCATCTTCGGCAAATGATCGGTGCTCAGTCCTGCCAGATTCCCGAACACCACGGCAAACACGATCGTCGTCAGCAGGGGCTGGATCACGAACCAGGACGAACCCAGGATCGTCTGCTTGAATTGCGCCACGAAATCGCGCCGCACAAAAAGCATCACCAGATCGCGGTACCGCCAGAGATCCCGAAACTGCAGATCGAACCAGCCGCTTTGCGGCCGGATCACCAAATCCCAATCCTTGTCCTGCGCATTCATTTCTTGCAACATGTTTTTCTAACCGCTAATTATACGAATTTAGCGAATTAAAAATGCGTTGTTTTGCTGTCCTTGCTCCAAAATTCGCTTAATTAGAAAAATTCGCGGTTAATAATCCCAGCATTCTGGCACACTCCGTGCCCGCCGATTATGCGTCGGTTTTCCAAGACAACCAGTGTCGAGCTTAGTCTACACGAGATTTCTATGGACGGGAAGTGGATTCGCGTTCCCTCTGCGGAAAGCGCGTACCAGCCAGGATCCCTAGCCATACGCAGACCAACAGCAAGATCAAAGGATGCTGGAAGGGAAAGTCAACCAAGCCATGCAGCAGGACACCGGTCAATCCTGCCAACAGCCCTGCCGGCCACCATTCATCCGATTCATGATCGGACTCGGAGCCTGCCTTGCGTCTACGAGCCCCCCACAACAACAGAACAACTCCGATGAGGGTCAGGCCCCCTCCGAGACCCCCGAACTCCGACAGGAACTGCAAGGGATCGTTGTGGGCATGACGAAAGTAAAGTGCCGCAATAGCGTCGGACTGGTAATAGGGAATAACGGCCTCAAACGTGCCCGGCCCCGTTCCCCATACCGGTCGCGATTGCCACATATCCAGGGTGTCGCGCCAGAGTGCCCCTCGAAATGCCAGATCTCCAACGACCCGGCCAAATGCCCCCACCCTTGCGATGGCATACCCACCAATGCCCAGCATTAGCACCAGCAAAGACAGCCAAATTCGCCTGAACCGGTGAAACAACCCGACGCGATGCATGCCTGCGGTGAGTAGATGCGGCCCCAGGAGCAAACCCAGTCCTAGTGTTTGCAGGATGATAATCACGAGGCCTGCGCGCGAGTCGGTCTTGAAGGCAGCGAACGCCATCAGTCCGGCGGTCACATACACCAACCCGGCGGGACTGGATAACCGGCCCTGCCGATATGCCCTGATCTGCAATCGTATGCCGCTGACAATCGCAACGGGATAGACCAGGCAGGCAAAGGCTGCAAAGTGATTCCGGTTAACAAACAGCCCTGTCCAAGGGTATACCGGAAAAGGTCGGGGCTCATAGCGCTGGTACAAGACCACCCCGGCCATGATCGCACCGACCGCCACGATCAGCCCGATCAGGACGTCGCGGCCTCGCGCCGAAAGCCGCACCGCCAGCCCGAGTGCCGCGGCCACGCCCAGGCCAAGCCATATCGCGGTTAGCGTGCCAGCGGGATAGGCCGTCGCCGGCAGCCAGCGCCAATGCGCCACCGGAACCAACCCCGTGCCGTCTCGCCAGATATGTGATGCATTCAACAGGTACAGGGCTGGCAATCCAACCAATAGAAGGAGACCGATCCAGAACGCGATCCGGGGCCCCCGACCGGATTGCAAAACGCTGGCCAGCAGCAAAAGCAAAAGACCTGCGCTCACCCCCTGCATAAGCGCCGTGCCGGGGCCTGCCATTGCAGACGGATTGAGCGGCAGCTCGAATCCGGCGGCCAACAGCAGCAGAAATAGAGCTGCGACGCCAAAGGCTGAATGGTTTATCACATGCATCATCCTGTAAATCCCCTGCCGCCGACCACAAAAGCCCTGCACGAGATTAAACCCTTGACGTTTTGGATTCACGCTTTCTCGGCCAGCGCCAGCCGCGGCGGTGATCGCCATCGTCGCTGCCGTCCGCATGCCCGGCTACCTTCCGGGTATACTGATGGTAGGCATAGCCGCCATAACGGCGATAGTAATAGGAATTCGCCAATGATCGCAGATCCACGCTGTTCATCACCGCCCCGATACATGGCGTCCCGCTCGCCACAACCCGCTTCATCGCCTGCACGGCGCCCAAGCTATGTGTCACGCCATAGCGCACCACGAACAGCACGCCATCGGCGTGCTTGAGCATCACGAGGGTGTCGCTGATGCCCAGGACCGGTGGCGCATCGATAATGATCTGATCATAGTCGTTCCGCATCTCGGTCAGCATTTCCAGGAAGCGGCTGCTGCCCAATAGCTCGACGGGGCGGTCTACCGTCGATCCACTTGAAAGCACGTCCAGGTTCGGAATGGACGGGGCTTGCAATGCCTCTTTCCAGCTCTTGCTGCCCAGCAGCACGTCGGATAAACCTTGATGCAGTTGCAGATCCTTGAAAATCTTATTGAATGTTGGCCGCCGCAAGTCGGCGCCGATCAGCAATGTACGGCGGTTGTCCTGCGCATAACTTAGGGCCAGGTTCACGGAAACGAGGGTTTTTCCCTCCGAGGGTTGCGTGCTGGTCAACAGAAGCACTTTGGCCGTCTTGACGGCAGGGTTGATTCCTATGATGGTGCGCAGGGTACGGAATGCCTCGGCAACCTCGCCCGTCGGTTGCTCATAGGCAATCATCCCCCGCTCCCGGACGCTGCGGCCCTGGATGACAGGCAACGCCGCGAGAACCGAAACGCCCATTGATCGCTCGATCTCTTCATTCCGGCGGAAACGGTGATCGGTATAATACAACAGGAAAATAATGCCTAGGCCAGCGCCAAGGCCAATCATCACGCCACGGATCAATACCCGCGTCCGGTCCGGCCTGACCGGACGCCTGCCCGGAAGAGCCTCTTCCGCCAGGCGAATGACATCGCTCGGCAGCGTCTCAACCATGCTGGCCTCCTTCATCCGCGCAATGACCGACTCGTAGATCTGCTGA
The DNA here is from genome assembly GCA_020048935.1 of bacterium. Taxonomy (GTDB): domain Bacteria; phylum Verrucomicrobiota; class Kiritimatiellia; order UBA8416; family UBA8416; genus UBA8416. The sequence goes on from JAIFLS010000095.1 coordinate 3,519, forward strand.
TCCGCCTCCACGTTGCGCTTCATGTCGTTATACCGCACGAGTTGCCGTGTCAGTTGAAAGGCCTGCTGTTCCTGCTCCTGCAAGGCTTTCTTGAGACTCTCCTCGCGCGCCAGCAACTTCTCATACTGACTTCGAACGCCATATATCGCTGCAATGAAAGCGGTCTTGAACTCCAGATTCAGCCGATTTTCCAACTGCAGAGCCGCCTTGAAATCGGGGTGCTGCGGCTTGTAGCGTTCGCGCAATTGCGAGACCTGCTGCTGCTGGTTGCCCAACCGGGAGAGGCTTTCGGACAGAACCGCATTGTTCAGTTCCGGTACGATCATCTTCAGATTATTGAGATTGTCAGGATTCTCGATGGGCATCAATTTCGCGACTTTAGACTTGATTGACTCCCACCGGCTCTGGGCATCAATACGTTCCGTCTGGGCGGCGGTCAGGGATTCGTTGAGCGATTTCAGCTTGGCGATGACGATATTCTGGTCTTCCTCCAACGAGACCGACTGCGCGTTTTCCCGGTACTCCTGCAAAGCCTGCATGCCCTGCTCAAGCTTCTCACGGTATTCGACCGAGCGCAGCTTCAGCCATTCCACCGCCTGCATGGATGCCGTCATCCGGTTTTCAAGTTCCTGCCGGATATAGGCATTCGCCATGGCGTTGGCCAGCTCGCTGGCAATCACGGGATCGGTATACTCGACCGAGATATGGATGAGCCGGGTTCGATCCAGTGCTTGAATCGTGACCAATCCCAGTGCCGCCGCGGCTTTTGCGCGAAGTCCCTCGACCCCAGGGAGAAAACCGGGATGCTTGTCAAGGCCGCTCTGCTCCAGCGCCTTTTCCATCATTTTCTGACTGTGCAGCAGCTGGATCACCGTGTTGAAGTAATCAAGACTACGGACATTGGGCACCACTACGTCCTGGTAGTTCAGCACCCGCAACTGACTCGCCTCGACCATCAGCACGGCCGTACTGCGGTAATAGGGCACGGCCTGCGTCAGCCGGAAGAACACAAAAAGAAAAACAGCCAGAGCCACAGCCAACCCGAACCAGAACCGCTCCATCACGATAACCAGAATCTCATGCCAATCCGGCATCTGTGCATGCGGCCCCGAGTCACTCCCCGGATTGGAAATATAAGTTGCAGCCATCGGAGGCGTCGCTTTCGTTTGTCAGAAAAAAGTCTGAGGAACCATTACCACGTCATTCGGCTGAAGGATCACATCCGCCTCCTGCCCCGTCACGATCCTCTCCACTTGGACGCGGATCTGCTGCTGCTGCCCATCGACGTTACGTACGATCTGCACCCGGCTCAAGTTAGCCAGCTCGGTAAAGCCGCCCGCCGTCGCAATCGCCTTTAGCAGGGTTACCGGCTCATCAAACCGAATCGGATGCACGCCAGGAGTCTTCACCTCTCCCAGGATCACGATCTGCGAGGCCTGGGATGCTTCGACACGCAAGACAACCTGCGGATTGACCAGGTAGCGCGAACCCAGCAGTCCGGCGATACGGGACTCTGCCTCGGGCACGGTCAGTCCGCCGATGTCGACCTCGCCGAATACAGGATGCCGGATTATTCCCGACCGATCGATCTGGAACGGCCCCGAAAGATCCGGTTCGCGGAACACATCCAGGCGGATCTTGTCTCCCGCCTGCAGTATGTATTCCGCCGGTTTCTCTATATCGGCCTCAACTGGAATCGCGATCCGTCCGCGTGTACATCCTGCCTGGCTCAGTAACGCAACTGTCAGCAGGACCGTCAGCAACCAAACCCGCCGTTCGCCCCGATCCCGTTCTCTGGAATGCTTACACATAAGGATTCATGCCTTGGTTCTGATTACCCGACAAGGTTGCGATGTCAGTAATTCCAACTCAGGCGCAGCCCCCAGCGCCCGGAGTCATAGGATGAGTCTTGCTGCTCTTCCTCCGTACCGCCACGGGCGCCCCGGTTCTCAAAGTACGAGTACTGGAGACCGATCGACAGATTGTATTGCAGCCATGCGTCGAGTCCCAGGCTATACCCCCAGTAATCGTCCTCGCGTCCATCATAAACCGGCGTGTCGTCCAACGGGTCCACCGGGCGGCCTTCCTGGCCGAAATAATCCACCATACCGGCAAACACAGCCGCACGGCCACGCATCCGCTCGGTCATGAGCCGACGGGAGGCACTCAGGGTCACCCGTTGATCAACCGTCGCGAATCCGGCATCGCCCACCGAGGGATTGATATCCGCATTCCATACGGCGGAGAACGTGGTCAACCCGAACGGCGATGTTTCCGCGTTCAATGACGCGATATAGTGATTCACGTCCTCGAAGGCGTCATCCCGTGTCTGGCGCCAGCGGTAGCCGACCCGCCCCCCGATGGTCGTCTTGGGACTCTGCTTGCCGCGCAGGCCGATGGAGACATCGTAGAATTCAGCGTCGCCCCCAGCATTCACATCCTCCTGCAAGTCGTCGATGCCGGCACCCAACTGCAGGTAGGCATCGCTTTTGGGTGTGATCCGGTAGAAACCACGTCCCGCACCATAATAGCGCCAGTACGAGATGTAGCGGGGATCGTCGAAGTCGAAAAAGCTAGCGCTGCCCGACAAGCCCAGGCTGGTCTTGCGCGACAGGCGATGTTCCAGGCCCAAGTCCCCCGTGTAGTCCTTCCGCACCATCCTTGCCCCGACAAGGGTGTCCACATTCTCCATCCGGCGGTATCCCAGCCGCCCTTGCATGCTGGTCTTACCCATCCGGGAAACGCCGCCCAAGGTCGCCAGATAACTAACCTCCTCGTCCAAACGATCAGAATCACTGTAAACCGGAATGATCAGTCCGGTATCCACATACAGGTGATTCCGATCCGGAGCCCCGTACATCAGCAGCAGGCCAGGGATCGTGTACATGGTCGCGGCCTCCTCAGGATTCGCGCCGCTGAGGTTAGCATTATCCTCGTAGGAGGCTGATAGCGTAATCCTCGGCAGCAGAACCAATCGGTCGCCAAACTGAATGTAAAAAGGCCCAGCCGAGGCATCCTCGCGCCCCAGTTGCTCGACCGCTTCCGGCCCTCTCGTGTAAAAGCCGGACGTATATTCATCCTGCCCCTTGATCACCATGGGATAAAGGAGGCATCCTGCCAATGGCAGTGCAATCATATTCTTTTTGATTCCTGGTATCATCTACATCTCCTGTCAGAATTTAAAGGCTTGAATCGCCCGGATTTCTTCCTCACGGTATGGCTTACCGTCTTCACGCAGAATATCCTGCTGCCATAGTTCAGGATCACTATTTGAACGGAATTGTTCTTGCTGCACCCACTTCTGAGTCCGACCGTTCACAAGGCCATTGTTGAACCAGCCAACCTTGTTGGAAGAGAAAACGGGTAACATCGACGCGAAATCACTACCGCGCTGCCGCATCAGCCAATCAGTACAAATAATAGGACGTTCATAACGGCGCAACCGCATCAACAGGGCTTCGACTTGTTCAGGCGGATCAAAACTCTGGAATGTGATCAGATCGGATCGTTCCAGTTTGCGCGTGGTCATGGCGCTGCCAAACCGCGTCCATGCCGCGACCGCCAGAGGCTGGCTCGGGTCCATATTGCGTGCCCAGTTGAACGCCTGGTCCATCAGCGGCAACGAGGCCTCCCACTCCGGCCCCGCACCGGCCACATTGTATAGATCCCAGAACAGCACCCGATCATCCCGCCGCAAGGGTTTTATGACGGCCTTGACGTATTCCTCCAGCGCTGGCCATGCCGCCCGGTCCGCCACTTTCGATGGTCCCGGACTCGGCAACCAGCGCGAATTATGCCGCCCGGGTTCCGGTGCCGGCTGCGGCTCCGGCGCTGGTTCCCGCCCCGCCAGATTGAGATCGTCAAACAACACCGGCACGACATGCAGCCCGTTCCGATCAGCAATCTCAAGAAACTGCTTGAACCGCTTCAGGAACCCATCCGGATCGACAGACCACACGGCAAACTGGAGCGGTACCCGCACGGAGGTGTAACCGGCGTCGTGGGCCCACGCTAGCTCCTCGTCAATGATCTCGGCATCAAATGACGCCTCCATCCACATTTCAACCGAATTCACCGCATAGCGCGGGATGTAATTCACCCCCTTGACGGGCCCAAGACCGTTGTACCAATCCCAGATACGACGATCCGTCCAGCGCCCTCCGCCACCAGGCTCACCGGCTGTCGGTTTGCCCGTTTCAACATTGGCCGCCGTGACCGGCCGGACCGATGGACTGGCATCCGCTACAACCCGGTCACCGCCCAGGAAATTGACATTCGCGCCTTCGCCACCGATGTAGGACGCCAGACCCTGCCGATCCAGCCGCAGCGGATCCTTGAAGTACAATGCCAAGTCCTCGAAAAACACATCGCAAACCTCGAACGTGCGCAATTCCGATCCTTGGAGTCCTTCATCGAACGTGGCTTCCGCCGTCCCGTCCGCCGTCCGGCCCAACCGCACAGCGAGTCCACCGCTCACGACAACTGGCGGTTTTCCTGCAGCAACGACGGTCTGCTCATCGGCTTCATTAAAGACCGCCCAGCTTCCATCCTGCTGCTGGGCCACCGAAAACGTGCCCCCGTTCGCCTCCACCACACCGGCATCCGTACTGACCTGGATGTCCAGAGTCGGCACCGGCGGGCCTGCATGCAAAAGGATTCTTCCGCTCTGCAGTTTGATGTGAATGCGCCTCACCAGATCCTCATCCTTTTGGGGAAGGCCATCCGCGGTCAGATCCAGGCGATCGAAGGTCAAGGTCGAATTCGGCGCCACACACAACTGCGCTCCGGGGGACAATACCATGCAGAGTTGTCCGTCTTTCCCTGTACTGATTTGGGCGGTTGGCCCCACGCTGCTATTCTCGTGCAAGCCCTTGCGAACACGCCTCCCTTCATGCACGGGACCATCAAACAGGTAAACCGATGCATCTCCGACCAGGTTGGCCACAATTGCATCCCCGCTGCGTTGGCTGACCGGAGCCGCCTGTGCAACTGCCGACAGCAGCCCCGCTACCAATATGTACAATACGCTTCGCATACCCCTCCTCTTTCTTATTTCCTGATCATACGCATCGGATACGCTCATTGTCCGCCCCCTACCCTTACGTGTTCTTTCGCTTTCATGTTTCACATCCTTTAGCTATCATACGGCAAACACACCATGACATTACACAAAAAAAAATCCATTCCGTTTTCGATGCTGGAAGCCCGCGACATCGTCACGACTCTCCTGCAGCAGGGGGAAACCGTATCGACGGTGGTACATGGCAACAGCATGCAGCCAACCATCCGTTCCGGGGAAAGCGTGACGATCGCCCCCCTGCCCCCGGATTTCCCGAGACCGGGCAACATCGTGCTCTTCCAGTATGCACGGCGCCTTGTACTGCATCGCCTGATCGCCTTCAATCCGAAAACGGGAGTGTGCCTGCTCGCCGGTGACATGAACCACAGCGGAACCGAATGCATTCCCGTCACGAACTGCATCGGCATCGCGATATCCTTGCTGCGCCAGGGAACCAAACGCGATCTCGGAACCCGAACAGCCCGCTGGATGGGCCTGGGTCGCTACCGCTTGCGACCCCTGAGACGCCTCCTTGATCGGATCTGGCACCGGCTGCGCTAGCATTCCTGGCCTATATGCGTTCATGCCGCCATCTCCTCTCCCAGCAATGCCACCGCCGCGCCGCAGACGGAATACACGGACCTCCTTGCAAAGGCGAGTAAGCGCATCCAGGGTCGCCTGTGACCAGCTTTCCGAAAACCAGGCAATCGACGCGACATCCAGCAGTCCCATCCGGGCGTCACGATCCGCCATAAGCGTGGTGCGGTCCTGCAAGTCCTGCTCCAGCAGGTAGACGCCCTGCAGCGGGACGGTACGATTCCGGGCAAAGCAACCCGATCCATGCCAGGGCGTGCCGGATACCAGCCATTGCCCCGTCCGCGGATCCGGATGCAGGATCACCCGGTCGTCATTCAGGACTTCCCACCCCTCTTCCTGGCAAAACCCCGATAATGTCGATTTGCCAGCACCACTGCGGCCGGCCAGGACATAGCCTGCCCCGTCGCGAACCACTCCCGCCGCATGCACCAACAGGCCCTGGCAGCGCCCCAGCAATCCCCAGGCGAGCACCTGATCCAGCGGATAACGCAAGGGGGCATCCCGCAAATCCCCGTCGACATACAAACGGCACGCGGCCATGGATGCATCCAGTTCGCAGGTAAAGCGTGGTCTTGGCCGATCTGCAAACCCGGAACAAAAACGCAGGATCGCCCCTTCATCCCACAGGGCCCAGTTGTGGCCGGCGGCAAAATCAGGCTCCCGCGGCGGGAAAACCGGACTCCCCTCCATCAACGCCACCGGCAAGGAAACCTGCACACGAGAGCTATCGTCCACACAGCCGATTCCAAAGAAATCACGATAAGCCCAACCCAGGTAACGCACGTCCGGGGCGGCA
>JAIFLS010000013.1 GCA_020048935.1 bacterium
GAATAGCCGACCAGATACCGATCGTGGCCGATGGGCTGGCAGGCATGGCATTCACTGCCTTCCGGGGCGGCGACCGACCAGACGACCTCGCCCCCCGTCCCTGACTGGTAGTCGGGTTTGATCTCTTGGAAACCGTTTTTGGTGGAATATAGGATATTGCTATTCGTCAACATCCAGATATCCGACGCTTCCCTGGCATCTTCCATCTCCCAGGCCACCGTCTTATCTCCATTTAGCAAGAGAATCCTGCCCAGGCCGCACCCGCCCAGAAGAAGACGGTGACCGCCATCACTAGCAAGGCCAATAAACGGCAAGCCAAGCGCAAGCAGAAGCGTAAATATGGTATTCTTCATTTCCAACCTCATTATTCATGGAATTCGCCGAATGATCGCACCTTCCTCGGGATGCAGCAAGGTGCCGTCCTTGTTAAAAATATCGTGATGGCAAAGAGCGGGCTCGCCTTTTTCCTTTATCCATCCCCAGGGATAAATCGTCTGGGTCTTGCCGGACACAAGCCCCCAATTGATGGCACCGGCGCACTGTTGCCGAAAGATCGGCAGGCAGTCGGCAAATGTCGAGCCATGCCCGCGCGCCAGCCACTCGGTGCAAATCGACGGACGACCGGTCGCATTGCATTTCGCAATGCGCGCCAGCAACCCTTTCTCGGGAGCCATATAGGCGTGAAACGTCACGATATCGGAACGCTCCAGGATGAGCTGATCTAGGGCCTCTTCACCGTTCCAGCAACCCACCGTCACCGGTTGAGTCAATCCGTCGACCGAACGCGCCCAGTCAAAAACCGCTTGCAGAAGCGGGACGGATTTGATGGGGCGACGCTTTCCGGTAATGGGGTCACCTACCGAATTGGTTGGCTCGTTGTACAGATCCCAAGCCGCTATTCGCGAGTCCGCCTTGAACCGCTCCAGCAGTTCCTTGACGTATCGTTCCACACGCGGCCATTGCGCCGGGTCTTCGACGATCTTGTGTCCCGGTGACTGCACCCATCCCGAGTTGTGTGTGTAAGGAATCGGGGTCGGCTGTGGCCCCAGCGCGAACTTGGTATTCCAACAATCGTCAAAGATGCAGAACATGGTTTTGATGCCCTTGCCGTCGGCAATCTCCAGATACTTTTCGAGGCGTTCAATGAAACCCTCACGGTCGTGTTCCCACAACAGGTCGTGCAGGTAGACGCGCATGCAGTTCATGCCGATTCGCTGCGCGTAGCCGAGTTCACGTTCGATGGTGACCGGGTCGAACGTTTCCGCCTGCCACATCTCCAATTGATTGATTGCCGTGCTGGGGTAGAAGTTGGCACCGAAATACCACGGCTGAGTTTTACACCATGCTTGCGCTTGATCAATCGACCATTGCTTCATATTCTGCCTCCTGTCTTTCCTGGTTCAAACCTAGGTCATGGTGAACCGCAGCGTCTTGATCTCAAAAGGCCTGAATGACATCGATATATTTCCTCGATTGTTTTTGCCTTTCCGCAACGCCCGCTCGAGCATGTTCGTTTCCACGACACGCGTCACCGGCAGGCTGGTGGCGAGGGTGCAGGTGACCGAGCTGCGCGTAGCCTCATACAGGCGCACTACCAGATCTCCTGAACCGTCCTCTGCCAGCTTGATCGTTTCGATGATCACCGCCGGATCGCTGACCGAGAAAATGCTTTTCCTCGGCGATTTTCCAGGAATCACTGTGGCGGGCATGTTTAACTCATAGGCTTCCCGGATGACGCCACTGTCCTTGAAAGTTCCTGCCCAGCAGGTGAGGGCATAGGTGAACTCCTGCACGCCCTTATCCGCCATCATGTCGGGCATGAGCGGGGATCTGAGAAGGGTCAGGTTGATGCTGCTGCCGTCCACATTCACCCCGTACTTGCAATCGTTCAGCACGGCGGCCCCGCGGTTCTCCTCGGCCAAGGCCGTCCATTTCTGGTTGCACACCTCGAACCGTGCGCCATCATACGGAAGTGTGGCGTGCGTCGGCCGGCGGACATGGCCAAACTGGATCTCGTGGAGCGCGTCCTCTGACGTTACCGTGACGGGGAAGTTGACTTTGAGGAGCTTGTGGCTTTCACGCCAGTCAACGCGGGTGCGAAACTCCAGGCGGCGGCTACCAGCCCGAAGCACAATATCCTGTTCAAGCTTGGATTCGCCAATGGTCCGCGTTAGCCGTACCATCCCGAATACCGGTCCCTCTGCACAGGAGCGTACCGCGGCATCATCCGCGAGTTGAACCTCCTGTTGCTTGTACATGCTGTTGATGTCCCAGGCGTCGAACTGCGACGGCACGTCCTTGTAGAGATGGAAGGCGTTGCACGCCGCCTTGGCGAACTCGAACTTGTGCTCCTTGTCGTAGATGCTCGAAATCTCGCCACGCTTGTTGAAGGTGATGCGAAGCAGCTCGTTTTCCAAGATACTTGAACTGGCCGTCACAACGGGAGCGACCTTGCCGGCTTTCGCCTTTCGAACGGAGAGCGTGCCGCAGGACGGAATGCCGCGCACAAGTCCGTACACTGAGCCTTCGTGCTTCTGCGTCGGCACTGGCAGGCCGTCGTCTGCCACAGCACCCTCGAATCCCTCGGGTAGCTTGACCACGGCGTCCCGGCTCCAAGAGAGCGAGTTGAACACCGTGACGGCTTCACGATCCTTGGTAACCATGAGATAGCGTGCTTTCCCCGCCATAGCTGACGCGCCGTCGACCACCTGCGCATACGATTTCTCAGCCTCGATATATACTTGGGCAATCGACGAACCCGGAATGATGTCATGGAATTGGTTCAACAGCACCTCGCGCCACAAGGCGTTCATTTCCGCCAGCGGGAACCTGAAGCCCGCAGCAACCGACGCAACCGCTCCCCACATCTCCGCCTCGCGCAGCATGACTTCGCTTGCGCGGTTTCCCTTCTTGGTCTTTGCCTGCGTGGTGTACGTGCCGCGGTGTCCCGCGAGATAAAGCTCGCCGACCCAGCGGGGCAGCTTTCCGGTATCAAGATTCCTGAAGAATGCGACAGGGGCATCAATATGGCACTTGGGACATCCTTCGAGGTCCTTCAACCTCCTGAGAAATTCCAGGTGATCACGTGTGGCTCCACCTCCACCATCGCCCCACCCGAAAGGAACGATACGGCCGACATGCGTGGAATCCTTTTGCACCCGCTCAGACCATCTTCTCATGATCGCCGAAGGATTGGTTCCCGAACCATAATTGTTATGCATGTAAGATAGGACATTCGTGCCGTCAATGCCTTCCCACCAGAACGTGTTATAAGGGAAAACCGCATCCCCATTGAACTTCCAGGCCAGCTTCGAGGTGGAGAAGTACTTGACGCCGCAGCCGGCCATGATCTGCGGCAGCGCTCCGGAAAAGCCGAAGGCATCCGGCAGCCACAGTAGTTCGTTCTCGACACCGAACTCATCCTTGAAGAACCGCTTGCCATGGATGAACTGGCGAACCAGGCTTTCGCCGCCGGAGAGATTGCTGTCAGCCTCGACCCACATGGCTCCATCGGGGATCCATTGGCCTTTCTTGACGGCTTTCCTGATGAGCGCATAGAGTGCCGGATACCGCTGCTTCATCATCCAGTACAAATGCGGCTGGCTCTGGAAGAACTTGTATTCCGGATAGTCATTCATCATGGCCAGTTGTGTGGCGAAGGTGCGGGTACACTTCGATTCCGTTTCCCGTAGTGGCCACAGCCAGGCTACGTCGATATGGGCATGGCCGAAGGCGTGCATGATCGGCGTGGTCGAGCCATTGCGGGCCGCGAGCAGCGGGCGCAGCAACGCGCGGCCTGCGCGAACCGTCTTCATCATTTCCGTGCGCGGGAGCTCGAGATCGACGACCAATGTCATTTCCTTGAGCGCATCGGTGATGGCTGCGACGCGCAGCGACTCTTTGTCGGCCATCTCGTCCATCAGTTCGTACAACGTCTGTGTGTCGATCCAAAGCTGGTATAGATCCTCTTCCCAGATGCCGAACGAGCAGACGCCCACGGTCGCCTGGGTGCGCGGCGGTTCCGGCACGGTGATATGGCCATGGGGATTCGGACCGCCACCACCCGCCGGGTCCTGCGGACCATGCCCCGCATAGGCTTCAATGAGCACATGGAACCGTTCGCCGCCGCGTGCCTTCGCGGCGAGGGTAAGTTCATGGTGGAACTGGTCGCGTGCTCCGGCAGGGAGACCATTGATGTACACTGCCGACTCGTTGCCGCTCAGGTCGGTCTTCAGCACGATACATTCGCCTGCCGCTGGCTTTGGCAACACGATATCGGCACGGAACCAGGCATATTCCCACTTCGCGCCCCAGCGTGTTCCGGGCGGCATGGGCACAAACCGTCTACGCTTAGCCTGATCCGCCCTCAATTGATCCCGGGTGACGAACCCCTCAAACGTGACGCGTCCAAGCTCGCGATAGAACAACCGCGGCATCACTTCTCGCCAACGGTTTATCCTGTTTAACCATTCTGGAGTAATCGCCATAACTGCCTTATACTTCGCTAATCGTTCCTGAAAGCCAGTGGCGACATCGTCATTCCAAAACGAAACTCGCCTGGCACCAGACAGTGCTGCGGCCACGGTTTGGGACCGCAGCTGCCGCTCCCGATACCGTGGTGCTGGTGATCAAGGGAAAGCGTGATGAAGTCGCGCTTCACCAGATCGTAAGTGTGCCGCGCCGTTTCCAGATCCATCGTAGTGAACCAGTGCGCGCTGAAGTTCGGCAGCCCGGCGAAACGCACTCCCCGCCCCGCCAGGTCGGTCAACGCCACCCAGCTGACGTCCGTCCGGTTACCGTTCTCCTGAGGGAATATGTAGTTGGTGAGAAGTTCGTCAACGGTGGCTTTCCAGAGGCCATACCTCTGAGCCTGCTTTGTATCCCGGTATCCTTCCCCGGGCCCTCGGCCAAACCATTGCACCTTGTCAAAGGCGGCCGGCAGTGTGAGTTGAAGTCCGAGGCGCGGCAAAGACGGCAGCAATTTCCCGCAAGGCACACCGCTAACAGCGAGTTCTACAACGCCATCACCGGTAACCGTATAAACAAATTCCGTATCGAATCCGAATTTACGCACCGGCACCCCGGAACGGATTTTCGCCACAATACGCACAACGTTCTTACCAGCCTGCTCGACGGTCACGCTGTCGGTACGATGCTGAAGTTTATCGAGGTTAGCACTACGCCACGATTGGGCATTATCCCATGCGCGGTCATTATCGGTCGTCGCACGCCAGAGGTTCAGCCGCGGACCGGTCCGCAGCAAGGCCATGCCTTCATGCTCCAACCCGGCAATTACTGCACGAACTTTGTCGAAAGTGAATCTGAAGTTTGGTCCAGTCACATGAACGAGATGACCATTATCCTGCACCGCGACCTTCGGCACAGGACGCACCGGCAACGCTGCGGCTTTTACCGGCAGCTCAAATTGCGCCCACGCTACTTCGTGCCCAGCCTTAGCCCACGATGTATCACTGGCCAGCGTGAAGCGGACCGTGAGATAAGCCGACGAGGACGTTTTGTCGCAAGGAATAGAGATGAGCTTGCTTTTCCGCGCCGGTATGGACGGAAGCCTGGCCGTTCCGGATTGAACTGATTGTCCGGCCACCTCCACGCTCCAATTGAGCTGAAGATGGTCGAGATTTATGAAGTCATACCGGTTGATAACACGGAACTGATCACCTTCCTTTTCCACTTTGACCGGCTCAATCACCTTTTTGTACTCAAGCAGCCCGGGCGACGGAACACGGTCAGGGAAAATGAGGCCATCGCATACGAAGTTGCCATCGTTGGGAACATCACCATAGTCTCCACCATAGGCAAAATACTCCCTGCCGTCAGCGGTCCGCCGGCGGATACCGTGATCTACCCATTCCCAGATGAAACCACCCTGCATCCGGTCATATTTGTAGAAAATCTCCTCCCAGTACTCGAGCAATCCGCCGGGTCCATTGCCCATGGCATGGGCATACTCGCAGCAAATGAAGGGGTGCTTCGAGTAAGTCGCCCCCTTTAAAGGACGCCGCTTGTTGAGTTCCCGGAAAGCTTCGTCGCGTCCCTCTGCCAGATGGCGCAATGCCTCTAAGTCCGGGTACATCAAACTGTGAATGTCCACGGTCTCCATCTCGTAGTCGCCCTCATAGTGAATTGGGCGGGACGGGTCAATTTCACGTGTCCGCTTCGCCATCGCAATGTGGTTGCAGCCAAAGTGCGCTTCATTGCCGAGCGACCACATGATGACAGAGGGATGGTTGCGGTCACGGGCAATCATTCGCTCCATCCGGTCCAGACACGCCTTCTCCCAGGCCGGATCTTCGGTCGGATTGCCAGCCCAATTCTCAAGATGATGAAAACCATGCGTCTCGAGGTCGCACTCATCGATGAGATACAATCCATAGTAATCGCAAAGGTCATAGAAACGCGGGTCATCCGGATAATGCGAAGCACGAATGGCGTTGATGTTGTGCTGCTTCATCAAAAGCAAATCTTTTATCATCGTCTCCATCGGTACAGCCCTGCCAAGGTCGGGATGCATCTCGTGGCGGTTGACACCTTTCAGCTTGATGGCGACACCGTTCACGAGAAACTTGGCTCCCTTGATTTCGACGGTACGGAACCCGACGCGCTGAGGAACGACTTCCACAACCTTGCCGTCAGCGTCCTTGAGGGTAACGAGCAGCATATAGAGGTACGGATCTTCCGCCGACCACAGCCGGCGTGCGCCGGCAGCTGCCACACTGCCGGCATGATCGAGAAGTTTGGTGGAAACCTTGCAGCCGCCAGTCTTACCAGCCAACGTGGTGTCGACCTTCAGTTTGCCGTCAGCCGGTGCGTGAACGTGGATATCAGCAATGTGCGCTGCTGGCCTGGCGAGCAGATAAACATCGCGGAATATACCGGAAAGCCACCACATGTCCTGGTCTTCCATGTAGGAACCGTCTGACCACTGCATGACGCGCACCGCAATCCGGTTTTCACCGGCATGGATGTATTTAGTAATATCAAACTCAGCCGGCGTGCGGCTTCCCTTGCTGAAGCCGATTTCCTTGCCGTTAACCCAAACATAAAATGCCGAATCCACGCCTTCAAACCGCAGGCGCACGTCCACGCCCTTCCAATCGGGTCCAACGTCAAAAGTCCTGACATAGGTACCGGTCGGGTTCTCCGTCGGCACATGAGGCGGATCAACATGGAACGGGAACACTATGTTGGTATAATGGGGTTTCCCGTAACCGTGCATCTGCCAGCTCGAAGGCACTGCAAGATTGTCCCAACCGGAAGTATCTGCATCATGCGAAGGCGCTTCGGCCACGGTAGGCGAAAAATGGAACTTCCACGTGCCGTTCAGTGATTGGAACCACGGCGAAGCCGTCCGGTCAAATGTCATCGCCGTCTTCTCATCCGGATATGCAAAGAAATAGGTACGCCCGTTCATCCGGCCACGTCCCGTCAGGTCAGGATTCTCCCAGTCGTTCGTTTTCATATCGTTATCCTCACCGTTACTTGCTCTTGAAATGTTCATTCATGAAATCAGTATGCCTGAAGAGTCGCCCACCACGCCAGAATGTTCTCACGGCTGTCGGGGACGTCTCTTCAATTGCGCGAATACTATCCTGTTGATTCAGCGTTTTGCCAGTTCAATCGTCTCGCCTGCGGATGTTCGCGGGGTGCATGACTGATTTTTGATCATATTTGGAAAAGTGCTTGCTTTGTGCGCTTTGACCTCCTGGTATTATAGGCCATGAATAAGCAACAACTGACAGGCGGTCGGGGCCATGAGATTCTGGCGCGAATGGGCTTACAACGTGGCGGCTCGCGAGGACCAGCCTACGCAAGGCTACGGCCTGGCATGCGCTCGTCATCAAGTGCTTGCAAAGCTGTGGCTTACAACGCTGCGGACGGGGTGGAATCCGCCTTCGCTGAAGCTACGGCGGACATGCCCGTCCCTTCCTATGAGGGTGGAACCGGTCTGGCGAATGCGGAGCATGCTATTCGCTTACGTGTACGACGAGTTGCGGGTCGTACTGGTCGCGCAGCATGTTCTGTATGGCGGCCAGCGTCATCCCCAGCGAGCTGGGGCAGGTGCCGCAGGCGCCTTCGTAGGCGATGGTGAGGCGGTGCGTTTCGGTGTCGAAGGCAACCAGATCGACGGCACCGCCGTGCGACTGGATGTAGGGGGTGATCGTGCTGTCCAGGATCTCGCGGATGACGTCAAGCTGCGGCGAGGAATTTATGTCGGTGCGCGGTTTGGCTGAGGACTTGGCTGTTACAGCGGGTGGCGCGTAGGCCGGATCGTGCGCGCCAATCCCGGTACGGATGATGCCGTTGATGATGTCCTCGAGAAGGTACCAGCTTCCGGATCCGTCCTGGGTGATGGTCAGCACGTTGTCGCGCAGGTAAAGATCGGTGATATGCGGGGTGTCGAGCAGTTCCTCGATCATCGGTCCGCCCTCGAAGGCCCCGGTGGCCTGCTGGTAGGCGATGGGGTCGCCAATGCGCAGGGGCTGGTCCAGCACCACCTTGCGCGACCGAGGGTTCGGGGTGGGCTCGAAGGTGATCGGGAAATCCGCGGAGGGGTCGCCGCTCATGCCTGCCCCTCCTTCAGCGCGTTCTTCACCCCGTGCCAGGCAAGCATGGCGCACTTGACGCGGGCGGGGAATTTCCAGATTCCCGAAAAGGCGGCGAGCTTGCCCATGGTCTCCGCCTTCGGTGCGTCCTGGCTGCCCAGCACGAGTGCGTGGAACGTAGCGAAGATCGCCTCGAATTCGGCCAGGGTTTTGCCGGTGATGGTGTCGGTCATCAGCGAGGCCGATGCCTTGGAGATCGCGCAGCCAGCCCCCTCGAAGGCGGTTTGCCTGATGACGCCGTCTTCCACCTGCAGGTAGATCGTGTAGCTGTCGCCGCATAGCGGGTTGTCGGCCTTGTAGGCATGCGTGGCACCGGGCAGGGGACCGTAGTGACGCGGCTGGCGGCTGTGGTGCAGGATGATTTCCTGGTAGAGGTCGGTGGCGCTGCTCATGCGAAGATCCTGATAATACGGTTGATGCTTTCGGCAAGCTGGTCGATATCCTGCCGGTTGTTGTAGATCGAGAACGAGGCGCGCACCGTCGCGGGCACGCCGAGACGGGTCAGCAGCGGCTGGGCGCAGTGGTGACCGGCGCG
>JAIFLS010000137.1 GCA_020048935.1 bacterium
AGAGTACAGGCTTCCTTAATCGCAGTAGCACCTCGTGTGCGCATGGTGTGATAGTGATCAGCGACGGGGGCCGTAAAACACTACACATCCTACTTTGACCAGCCAGCAGCGATCATGTGAATCTCGCTTCCAAGTCACGACCTAGCAAGTTTACTTCGGCAGCCAGCGTCCAATAACCTCCGCCAGCGCCAGTCCCGAGATTGGCTTCGTCAAATAATCATCCATCCCAGCGTTCTCACAATTTTCGCGATCCCCCTGCATGGTATGCGCAGTCATCGCGATAATCGGAAGATGACGGCCCCCGTTCACAGCGCGGTCTTCCCGCATCCTTCTTATCTCTTGCGTCGCGGCGAGACCATCCATTTCCGGCATCTGCACATCCATCAGAACCAGATCGTATGTGTGCTTTGCAACAGCCGCAACAGCCGCAACGGCGTCACGCCCGTTCACGACTGTATCAACATGCGTCAAGCCCAGTTTTTTCAGGATCTCCTGGGCGACTATGCGGTTGGTGAGATCGTCCTCGGCAAGCAAGAGGCGAACATGACGATCCGCAAAACGTTTTGCCAATGGCGTTTTTGCACTTTCAGCCTGCACCTTGACCTGCTTCGTCGCATGGCGCAGCGGCAGGGTGAACCAGAACTCGGATCCCTTGCCTTCCTCACTCTCCACCCCGATGAGCCCCCCCATCAGTTCGGTCAACTGCTTCGAGATCGCCAGCCCCAGGCCGGTTCCCCCGTATTTGCGCGTCATCGAGCCATCCACCTGGCTGAACTGCTGGAAAAGCCGTCTCATGCCCTCCTCGGAAATCCCGATCCCGGTATCACGCACCGAGAACCGAAGCAACGTGGAAGCGTCACTCGGTGAATTCGCCGTTCCGCCGTCAGGCGTATGCGGGGCAACAACACTCACGGTGACCGCCACTTCCCCTGCTTTCGTGAACTTCACCGCATTACTCGTCAGGTTGAGCAGGATCTGGCGCAGTCGTACCGGATCGCCGACCACTGCGGACGGCACATCGGCTGCGACCGTACTGCGATAAACCAGCCCCTTGGTTTGTGCCTGGTGCAGTATGATGTGGGCGACCGAATCCAGCGTCTCGCGCAAATCGAAATCCAGCGTCTCAATCTCCAGCTTTCCCGCCTCGATCTTGGAAAAATCGAGGATATCGTTGATCACGGTCAGCAACGCCTCACCGCTGGATTTAACCGTCAGGGCATATTTGCGCTGCTGCTCGGTGAGCTTGGTATCGAGCAACAGGTCCGTCATGCCGATCACGCCGTTCATGGGCGTGCGGATTTCGTGACTCATGTTGGCCAGGAATTCGCTTTTGACCTTGCTCCCGACCTGCGCTTTCTGCGCCATCTGATTCGCTTGCTCCGTCGCCGTCTTCAGCGCCTGGTTGTTTGTCATCAGGACCTCTTCGAACCGCTTGTGTGCGGTCATATCGGTCGCGATGCTCAAGACAGCCGAACGATCTTTCCAAACGATTTTCCGCGCCTGGACTTCAATCGGGAAGGTTGAGCCATCCTTGCGGCGATGCACACTTTCAAAACGAACCTCGCCCGTCGCATCGATCTGACTGAAGCGTGCCGCAAGTGCGTCTTCATCATGGGTTGCGCTGATGTCCTTCAGATTGAGCTGTAGAAACGCCTTCAGGCTGCCGTAGCCATAACGCGAAACCATCGCGGCATTCACATAAAAGAAGTTACCGGCCACATCATGGATACAGATGCTGGCCGGCGCCAGATCAAGCATCTGGCCCAGCACGCGGAGATGTTCCGCATCCCGGTTGCGGCGAGTCAGGTCGCGGCAAAAACAGACCATCTGCCCACCGCGTTCATCCATATAGGACACGGAGACTTCCACCGGGAATACGACACCATCCTTGCGGCGGTGGTGCGTCTCGAACACATCCGATCCCGTCCGCATGATCTTCTCAATACGCGGCATCCAAATCACCAATTCGCATCCCCAATAGTTCGTCACGGGGATACCCCGACATGACACAGTAGGCGTTATTAACCTCTGTAATTCCCCCATCGGCGCCAATGATCCAGAATCCATCGGCCGTGGTCTCCAGAATCTTGCGCTGATAAGCCTCGTTCCGCTGCAAAGCCTGCCTGTTCTTCAGTGACTCGGCCGATTTCCATACCGCATCCATCAGCAGCGACAACTCCGAGGTATCCGAGTCATCATAATCCGTCCCCTTGTTGGCCACGGCCGCCACGGCAACGATCCGCCCCTGGTAGAAAACGGGGACAGTCAGAAAGCGAAGCAAAGCAACATGGCCTTCCGGATAGCCTTTCTTCAGGGGGTGCTGCGCCTGGAAATTATTCAGCACGATCGGACGGCGCTGCCGGACCGCTTCCCCCCAGATGCCCGTTTTGTCCAGCGCGTAACAGGTCTGCGGGTTCGCCACCGCACACTGCTTCATCACGTCCTTCGACCACGTATTGAGGATGAATTCGCGTTTCTCCTCGTCGTAGAAATAAATGTATCCGATCTTGCTCGCGGTAATTGTGGCCTTATCCAAGGCGTAGTCCAGGAACTCCTGCATATCACTGCACTCGTGCTGCAGGATATCCGCAACCGCCTTCAACCGCGCGGAATAACGTTGCAGTGCATCTTGGGTTGCATCCAGTTCGGCGTTGCGGTTCTCGAGTGCCAGACGGGTTTCCTGCAGATCGGACAGGTCGCTGACGATCACCAGGAGTTCCTGATCCTGCGGTTCGTCGCGCCCTCGCCGGGGTTCATGCAGCCGCGCCTCCAGCCGCGCATGGAACGGAGCTGCACCCTTCCGTTTAATGCGGACGGCGATATGCTTATCGGATGGATTACGAAAGAACGCATGAAAACGAGACAGGAAGATCTGGGCGTCCTCCTCTACCAACCGATCGGCAAAGGGATGCCCGACTGGATTTTCATCCGCCTGACCGGTCATCACGCCCCAGGTGGCATTCGTCTGCCGGATCATTCCCGATGCATCCAGAACTACGTATCCGACAGGGGCGCGCGAGAACAGCAACGCATACCGATCGCGAGTCTGCTCAAGCGCATCCTGTGCATCGCGCAATTCGGCATTCTGCAATTCGAGTTCCGCCTGATGAACCGCCAACTCATGCGCCAGCGCTCTCACGCGCTCAAGATCTGCGGCTTCAGCATGCCCATGCACCGCCTGCGCGATCAATGCCTCGGCGCGGTCACGCAGCACGTCGGCAGAATGGGAATTCGGGGACCTCATCGCGCGACCTCCTGCAACGAGCCATAGAGGCGCTTGATGCCTCCGGTCATTTCCATCTCAATCTGGCATCTTGCCACACAAGGCATGATCGAGCCGTCGGCACGGACGGCATCCAGACGCAGTTCATAAGGCGTCGCGCCCTCCAGAGCCTCTTTAACCGCCTGACGGAGGCGCGCCATGGATTCGGGCGTATAGAGGACATCGTGTTCGGCAAAAGAGGGTGCTCCTTGTACCGGATCCCGTCCGAACAGGGCATACAGGTTCTCCGACCAGAAGACGTGATCGGTAGCCACATCCCAGGTCCAGCTTCCCATCCTCGCGGTTCTTTCCGCATCAGCCAGCAGCCGGTGCAAATCGCGATGGTGCTTTTCACTGAGTGCCAAATGCTCGGCGGAACGTTTGGCGTCGGTAATATCAAACAGCGTGATCACCGCCCCTGCATTGGTCTGCGGGCCGATTCGATAAGGCAGGACCCGCACCAGATACCAGCGACCGTCCGCATCATGCGCTTCACGCTCCATCACCTTGTTCTCACGCTGCACGGCAGTGGCCATCTCCAGCGCATCCAGCTCCCCCAGCCGATGCGAGATGTGGAACAAGGGACGCCCGATATCTCCGGCCTGCAAGTTGAATACCTTTGCAGCCTGCGGCGAATAGCGGCGAACCGTAAAATCCTCGTCGAGGATCAGGATTCCGATCCGCGAGCTGGTCAGCAGGTTATCCACGTCATTGATGGCCTCTGTCAATTCGATAATCTTGCTCTGGTATTCGTTATTGACCGTGTAAAGTTCCTCGTTCGTGCTTTGCAGTTCCTCGTTCGTGCTCTGCAACTCCTCGTTGCTGGCCAGCAGTTCCTCGTTCGTTGCCTGCAATTCCTCATTGGAGGTCTCCAGCTCTTCCACGGTGGCTTGCAGGTTTTCACGGGTGAACTGCAGTTCCTGCTCGAGATCCTGCAACCGCTGCCCGGTCTCCAACTCCATGTCAATCTCGGCTGTATCCCGGCTTTCATCCTGGCGCGGCGCACTGATCCGCTCGAAGAACACCGCGACCAGGGACGGATCATGCTTGCGTCCGGGCAATGGACGCATCCTTAAGTGCAACGTGCGCGAGGTGTCGCCGTCCCGCAGTCTTACATTCGTATAGGCCATCTCCTCGCCCGTGCGCAGCACTTTCTGAATTCCCGTCGCCAGCGGAACGCCAAGCTCGCGATCCACCATCTTTGATATGTCGAAGACCGCTCGCCCCGAGGGCAGGCGGAAGATACCCGATGTATCCCCCAGGGTATGTAGCACTTCAAGATACTCATTTACCACAACGACCAGAGGCACGTAGGACGCACTCAGGCACTCCAGCAGTCGCATCATGAGCCGCTCGTGCTCGCGCGAAGGGGTTGGTGATGTCGCCGAAAAGCCAATGGCAGGCCGAGGCCCCAGTCGCTCCCGCAGCGCAAGCAGCGGCATTTCGCCGTCAGGCTGCCGGGACGAGCTTCCCAGGGAACGATAGATACGGGCCCGACGTTCAACCGGATCGAAGCGACTTTCCATATCCCCCAGCGTTTCACTCGATCCCAGCAGCAGAATACCCCGGGTCTCGCGCAGGGAGAAGGCGAACATCTCGATCGCACGCTGTTGCAGGGTAACCTGCAGATAGATCAGCAGATTGCGGCAGGTCACGAGATCCATGCGCGTAAACGGCGGATCTTTCACCAGATTGTGCTGCGCGAACACGACCATCTCGCGCACCGATCGAATCACCTGATACTTTTCACCATGGCGATAAAAATACTTGGTGATCATGGCAGGCCCAAGATCCGCGGCAATGCTCTCGGGATACACCCCGAGACCGGCCTTGGTAATCGCATCGGCATCCAGGTCGGTTGAAAAAATCTTGATGTCGCACGCCAGATTCAGCTCCTCCATGGTCTCGCGACACAGAATCGCCAGCGTATAGGCTTCCTCCCCCGTGGAACAGCCCGCCACCCACATGCGTATCTCGCGTCCGGCGGCCTGCGTGAACAGATCAGGCAGCACACGGTCGTGCAGCACCTTCCAAACCTCCGGATCACGAAAGAAGCTGGTCACACCGATCAACAACTCCCGGTACAGCGCCATCACCTCGGATGCGTTCTGTTCGGCGTAGAGCACATAATCATCGAAATCCGCCGACTGCGTAATGGCGATGCGCCGTTCAACGCGGCGCACAATCGTACTGGGTTTGTAGAATGTGAAATCGACTTTAGTCTTGCCGCGCAACAGCGAGAAAAGCCGTGTCATCCCGGTCTCATTTTCCATCACCGGTTGCCGGGCCTCCCGCTGCGAGCCGAAGGGATGGCGCAAACAGGCCAGCAGTTGCGAGGGCATTTCCTCGGGCGGGAGGATAAAGTCGGCCAGTCCCGTCGAAATCGCGGCACGGGGCATGCCATCAAACTTCGCGCTCTCCTCGCTCTGCACCAGGATCAGGCCCCCCGCCTCCTTCACGGCGCGAACCCCGCGTGTGCCGTCGCTCCCCGTGCCCGACAGGATGACAGCCACCGCACGCTCCCCCTGATCCTCTGCCAGCGAGCGCAGGAATATATCGACCGGGAGATTGACGCCCTCTTGCTGGCCTTGATCAGCCAACAACAGTTTGCCATGAAAAATCGTCAGATTCTTGCGGGGCGGGATCAGGTAGATATGATTGGCCTCCACCTCCATTCCGTCATCGGCCCGCTGGACGGGAATATCGGTTTTGCGAGACAGCAGTTCAACCATCAGGCTCTTGTAGTCGGGAGACAAATGCTGGATCACCACAAACGCCATTCCACTATAGACCGGAACGGCCTTGAAGAACGACTCAATGGCCTCAAGTCCACCTGCCGACGCACCGATGCCAACCACCGTGAGGCATTTCAAAGCCACACCGGATCCCTGCGCCGCAACCAGCCCCGCTGTCGTCATCACCGACACTGGCAACGCTTCCGGGGCATCGCTTGCCTCCGGTATCGGCACTAGAAACGGTTGCTCCGCAATCATGCCTTATCCCTCCAATTCACTCCGATGATGCTCAAACGTGGCAACCAACGCACCCATATTTTCGGGTGCATCAGACTTGCAAAGTTCTCATGCGGTTTCAATCTCAAAATCAAGTGACATGCACCCATCGCCTTGCTCCATGCGATTTTTTGCTATGCGCAGAGGGCGCTGTGTGGTAATCATAATGCTTGGTCAAGGGCGACCCTCTTATCAACGTGGGTGATTGTTAACAGAAACGTCGCGCTGGCGACGGGATTCCGGGAGAAAAACATCATGGCGGATTTATCTACGACTTACATGGGGATTGCGCTGAAGAATCCCGTAATGGTGGCGGCTTGTGCGTTGTCCAGCAAGGTGGACAATATTATCCGTGCCGAGGAGGCGGGGGCCGGCGCGCTGGTGATCCGTTCCCTGTTCGAGGAGCAGATCCGCCACGAGATCGGCGATCTCGACGAGGCGTTGTCGCAGGGATCCGACTCGTATGCCGAGGCGCTTTCCTATTTCCCGGCGATCAGCCATGGCGAGGCGAAGGAACATCTCTTCTGGGTCGAGCGGACGCGTGCGGCGACGAAAATGCCATTGATCGGCAGCTTGAATGCGGTCTCGCCGGGAAGCTGGATCAAGTATGCTAAACAGCTTGCCGACACGGGTGTCGATGGCTTGGAATTGAATTATTACACGGTCGAGGCGGATATTGAGCGCGATGGCGTCGCTGCCGAGCAGCAGATGCTGGATATTGTGGCGTCGGTCCGGGCCGAAGTCGAGTTGCCGATCGCGGTGAAGATCAGTCCCTTCTATACATCCGTCGGCAATGTCATCCGCAAGATCGAGGATGCGGGAGCCAACGGGGTCGTGATGTTCAACCGCTTCCTGCAGCCGGAAATCGATCCGGACAAGGAGACGGTCCTGCACGAGATGACCTACAGCACCAGTGCGGAAATGCGGGTGCCGCTGCGCTGGATCGGCCTGCTCTACGGACAGCTTTCGCTGGACATGGCGGCCAACACCGGCATCATGGAGTCCCGTGATGTGGTCAAGGCGCTGCTGGCGGGGGCGACGGTCACGCAGGTGGCGTCGACGCTGTTCCGCAACGGGATCGGGCATCTCACGAGCCTGGTTGACGGCTTGAGCGCCTGGATGGATGCCAAGGGGTATGCGTCGGTGGAGGATTTCCGCGGCAAGCTCAGCCAGCAAGGGTTCGAGGGCGATCCGGTGATGTTCGAGCGGGCGCAATATCTCGATTTCCTGATGTCGCGCCAGCGCTGGGTCAAGGCATAACCGGGCCGGGCGATCAATGGCGGGTCTGTTGCGAATTACGGGTGGCAGTCTTTGCGGACGGCGCCTGCGGGTACCGCCGGGCGACCATGTCAGGCCGACGCAGGACCGTGTCAGGGAGGCCTTGTTCTCCTCGTTGCAGTCCGTCATCGGGGGTGCCGACTTCCTGGATTTGTTTGCCGGATCGGGCGCGGTTGGTCTCGAGGCATCGAGCCGCGGGGCCGGGCGAGTCTGCTGGGTTGAGCAGGATCGTCGCGTGTTCACGACGTTGAAAGACAACGTGGGGACGCTGCTGGGTGGCGGGGCGGCGGGGGAATGCCGTTGCCAGGATGTGTTCGCGTTTTGCCGCGGGTGGCGTGGTGAGCGCGGGTTTGACGTGATATTCGCGGATCCGCCTTATGCGTTGCGCGATGGGGTGGAGGGGTTGGCGGGCAAGCTGCTGGAGCTGCTGGCCGGGGGGCGGCATCCGCTGGTGGCACCCGGCGGTCTGCTGGTACTGGAGCAGGGGGCCAGGGAGACGGTGCCGGTGGCGGTAGGTTGGGAACTGATGCGTGAGCGGGATTACGGGCGGACCTGCCTGAGGACATACCGGAAAAAGGAGATGGCAGCATGACGCGTCTGGCGATTTATGCGGGCACATTTGACCCGCTGACGTTCGGGCATCTGGATCTGGTCACCCGTTGCTCCGAGATATTCGGCAACCTGATTGTCGCGGTTTCGGCCGACACGATGAAAAAGACACTGTTCAGCGCCGATGAACGGGCTGGCATGATCCGCGAGGTTGTCGACCGGATGGCGCTTGGCAACGTGACGGTCGAGATCTTCGACGGGTTGCTGATCAATTATGCAAGGGCCAAGTCGGTGGGCGTGCTGATCCGCGGGTTGCGGGCCTATTCGGATTTCGAATATGAGTTCCAGATGGCGCTCACCAACCGCAAACTGGCGCCGGAAATCGAGACGTTGTTCATGATGCCGAAGGAGAACCACAGCTACGTCAGCTCCAGCACGGTCAAGGAAGTGGCCGGGCTGGGCGGGCGGACGGCGGACTTTGTCCCGCCGGCGGTGCAGCGGGCATTGGCCCGGAAGTTCGGCCAGCCCGTGAACAGTGAACCGGCGGCGAGAGCAAAGGAGGACGGCGATGAAAATACATCTGAATGACCTGCCCAACGAGGGGGCCGCATTTGAAGGGGAGCTTCCGCCGGAGATCCTCGAGTCCTCCGCCGACGACCCGGTGTGTTGCGCCGGACCGATCCATTACCGTCTGCGGGCGTTGGTGGTTACGGACGAGCTCCTTGTGGATGGAACGCTCGAGGCGGCATTGCGGCTGCGTTGCCGCCGGTGCGACTGCCGGTTTGATGGGGCGCTCGGTAATCTGGCGTATCATTACGATCAGTCGGTGGTTTCGTCCCCTGAATATGTAGACTTGACCGAAGATATCCGTGAGGCTATGATGATCGCTTTCCCGTCGTATCCGATTTGTGATCCGGCGTGCAAGGGCTTATGCCCGCAGTGTGGAGTGAACTGGAACGAGACGACGTGTGAATGCAAGCCGCCTGCGGATAACCGCTGGGCGGCTTTAGTCGGTTTATAGGAAAAAGGAGAGTGTGTTATGGCTGTGCCAAAAAGAAAATCGTCAAAGCGGAAATGCAGGGCCCGCAAGGGGTCGCATGCCTCAACCATACGGGTAGGCCAGGCTTGTCCCGAGTGCAGCGCCCCGAAGCAGCCGCACCGGGTGTGCCCGAAATGCGGTCAGTATCGCGGTGTGCAGGTGCTCACCGTTGAATCGGACTAACCCAGGTTCATGATGCGAATAGCTGTTGATGCCATGGGCGGCGATTACGCGCCGCGCGAAGTGGTCGCCGGAACAGTGCTGGCGGCGGCCCTTCCTAATGTCGAAACGCTTTACCTGGTCGGGGATGAAAAGGCGATACGCGCCGAACTGGCCAGTCTCGGGGAGATCTCGCCGAAGATCCAGATCCGTCATGCGTCCGAGGTCGTCGAGATGGGGGAGGCCCCGGCTTTGGCCGTGCGGCGCAAGAAGGACTCCTCGATCGGCCGGGCCGCGGAAATGGTCAAGTCCGGCGAGGCGGATGCGGTCATGTCGGCGGGCAACACGGGGGCGGCGGTTGCCGCCAGCACGCTGAAGCTGCGGACGCTGGCCGGGGTCGACCGTCCGGCGATCGCGACGGTCATGCCGACGCAGAAAAGCCCGGTGGTCCTGGTGGATGCCGGCGCCAATCTGGATTGCACACCTGAACAACTGGTGCAGTTCGCGATGATGGGCAGCGTCTACTCGCGGGTCATCCTCGGACGGGAGCGTCCGGTGGTCGGGCTGCTGAGTATCGGTGGCGAGGATTCGAAGGGCAATGAAGTCACCAAAAGGACGTTTGCCAGCCTGCAGAAATCGCCGTTGAACTTCCGCGGGAATGTGGAGGGGCGCGATATTTTCGAGGGCGACACGGATGTCATTGTCTGCGATGGTTTTGTCGGCAACATCGTCCTGAAGACATCCGAGAGCACGGCCACCGCGGTCACGTCCTGGCTCAAGCGCGAACTGACGGCGAACTGGATCCGCAAGAGTGCCTGCCTGCTGCTGCGCGGGGCGTTCAGGAACCTGAAGCGGCAGTTGGATCCGGAATCCTATGGCGGGGCGCCTTTGCTGGGGGTCAACGGTATTTGCATCATTGCGCATGGGCGCTCGTCGCGGCACGCGGTTTATCATGCGATCCGCGTGGCGGCGGAGTCGGTCCAGTGCCATGTCAATGAGGATATTGTCAAAGGGATAGCGAGCCTGGAGAGCGCACGACATGATTGACGACCGAGAAAAGACGCCGCGAGTGATGATTGCCGGTACCGGAGCCTATCTGCCCGAGCGCATCCTGACGAATGCCGAACTGGAAACCATGGTCGACACGAGCGATGAGTGGATCGTGACCCGCACGGGAGTGCGCGAACGGCGCATCGCCCGCCCGGACGAGGCCACGTCCGATATGGCGATCCCCGCGGCGAAACAGGCGCTTGAGGACGCGGGGGTGTCGGCGGCGGATCTGGATCTGATCATCGTCGGGACCGTGACGCCGGATATGATTTTCCCGAATACCGCCTGCCTGGTGCAGAGTGCCATCGGTGCCACCAAGGCGTTGTGCTTTGATCTTTCCGCGGCCTGTTCCGGTTTCCTGTACAGCATGGAGACCGCGCGCGGCCTGCTGCTCAGCGGGCTCTATGAAACCGCCTTGGTGATCGGGGCCGACAAGATGAGTGCCGTGACCGACTGGGAGGACCGCGGCACCTGTATCCTTTTCGGTGATGGTGCCGGGGCGGTGGTGCTGAAGAAGACGTTTACGCATCGCGGGATCATGGCGACATCCTTCGGAGCCGACGGCTCGCTGGGCGACCTGTTGATGATACCCGGTGGCGGCAGCCGCTGTCCCGCCAGCCATGAGTCGGTGGAGCAGCGTCAGCACGTCGTCAAGATGGCGGGAAACAATGTTTTCAAGCACGCCGTGCGCTGTATGACCGAAGCCGGGCGCGAGGCCCTGGAAAAGGCGGGCCTGACTATCGCGGATGTCGATTGGGTCATCCCGCACCAGGCGAACATGCGCATCGTGCAGGCCATCTCGGACCGGGTCGGCATCCCGATGGAGCGTTTTATTGTGAATCTGGATCGTCTCGGGAACACGACGGCGGCGACGGTGCCGCTGGCGCTGGACGAGGGGGTTCGTGACGGGCGCATCAAGCGCGGGGACGTGCTGCTGAGCATCGTCTTTGGCGGCGGTTTCACCTGGGGCGCCACGGTGCTGGAATATTGAACGCCCAACGCCCAACGCCCAACACCCAATGTTTCAAGTTGGGGAGCGTTTACTTGGATGTTGGGTGTTGGATTGTTGGATGTTGGACGTTGAAATGAATTGAAGATTCAGGAGCTAGGCATGAGTAAGATAGCTATTGTATTTGCCGGGCAGGGGGGGAAGGATCTGGCCGAGGCGTTCCCGGTGTGTCGCGGCCTGTATGCGCAGGCGGACGAGGTGCTGGGCTACAGTCTTTCGAAACTCTGCTTCGAGGGTCCGATCGAGGAACTGACGAAATCGAATCATTGCCAGCCGGCGATCTTTGTGACCAGTGTAGCCTGCTACCGGGCACTGCAGTCGCTGGTGCCAGGGCTGGACGTGGCGATGATGGCGGGCTTGAGCCTTGGTGAGTGGTCCGCGCTGCACGCGGCCGGTGCCCTGTCGTTCGAGGACACGCTGCGGGTGCTGCAGGCGCGTGGCGCGGCGATGCAGGCGGCTTGCGAGGAGCGCGCAGGTGGGATGATCAGTGTCATCGGGCTGGCGGCGGATGCGCTGCAGCAGATTTGCGAGAAGACCGGCGTCGAGATGGCCAATCTGAATTCCGCGGACCAGACCGTGCTTTCTGGCCCGCGCGAGGGGATCGCCCAGGCGGAAGTGCTGGCAAAGGAGCTCGGGGCCAAACGGGCGATCGTGCTGGGTGTGGCCGGTGCGTTCCATTCCTCGCTGATGGCGTCGGCCACGCCGAAACTGGAAACGGTCCTGGCGAGCGTGCAGATCCGGCCTCTGCAGATCCCGGTGGTGGCGAACGTCACCGGTCGCCCGCACGGTGACCCGGCGGCGATCCGCCGCGCCATGCTGGCGCAGGTGACCGGCTCGGTCCATTGGTACGAAGGTATCGACGCCATGACGGCGGCCGGGGTTACGCGCTTTATCGAGTGCGGTCCGGGCAAAGTGCTGAGCGGGCTGATCAAGCGTATTGCCGATGGCGCGCAACTTTGCAATGTGCAGGACAAGACGACGCTCGAGGCGGCGGTTGCTGCCTGCGCTTCCAATTAGTGTAGGGTGTTAGACGGGCGTGCGGACAGCGAGCC
>JAIFLS010000096.1 GCA_020048935.1 bacterium
TGCTGCGCGAGCGGCATCACACGCAGCGCCCCGACGCGGAGATCGCGGACGAGGCCGGGCAGCTTTGCCGGCTGGCAGGGCTCGGCGCGATACCGACGGTTCGTCCGGACCGGGTGCGATCAAGGGAACTGCGGATGCTGGAATGGGTACGGGCGTTCATGGGGAGCCCGGCCCTGGTGGTGCTGGTGTTTCCCGAGCGTGATGCCTCCTCCGGGGCAGGCTCGGCTTGCGTGCAACTGGTCGAGCGGGCACGGGCGGCCGGCACGGCAGTGCTCTGGATTTCGGATGACACCGAGGTCTGGCGGCACCCCGCGATGGAGAGTGCCGCGCATTTTCAAATCAAGGATGAGCGGTGGATACCGCTGAATGGGGAGGAAGCCTGATGAACCGTGAATTCAAATTCCGTCATGCCAACGAGATCGCCGGTGTGTTCGTGATCGGCGCGGCGGTGCTGTTCGTGCTGGGGATCGTGTTTGCCGGTCGCTCGCAGGGGTGGTTCGAGCAGCGCTTCACGCTGAATGTGGTGTTCGATACGATAGAGGGCTCATTCGGCCTGCAGGAGGGCGCTCCCGTGCTGGTGCGCAACATTAAGGCGGGTCGTGTGGGGCCGGAACCCTGGAACTGAAGGAGCGATTCCGCCCGTTCATCACGATCGATTCGGTGGCGAAGATCAAGAAGCAGTTCGGCGTGGCCGGGGATTCCTATGTCGATATCGTCCGGGGGCAGGGCGTCATCATCACGGATGAAGCCAATATTGAATGCGTCAAGGACGAGGAACTTCTGGAAACCGCGCAGAAGATGCTGGCTGATGTGCAGACCAACATCATGCCGATCCTGGCCAATGCGGAAGCGATCATCACCAGCGTCGCCAGCATTCTCGACCAGGTCGATACCGGCAAGGGGGTCGCGGGTGCGGCGATCGGTGATACCCAGATGCGGGATGATGTCAGGGGCATGGTGACGCATCTTGCATCGATCACGGCCAGCGCGGAGAAGACGGTCGGCACGGTGGATGCCCTGATGAGCAACGAGGTGGCTCAGGTGATGGAGAATGTCGGGGTCCTGAGTGCCCAGACGGTTGAACTGATGAGCAACGAGGTGGCGCAGGTGATGGCCAATGTCGGGGTCCTGAGTGCCCAGACGGTCGAGCTGATGCGCGACCAGGTCCCCCAGTTGGCGGGCGAGACGGTGAAGGTGCAGGCGGAGCTGACCCGGAGAGACGGTGAAGGTGCAGGCGGAGCTGACCCGGACCCTGGCGGAGACACGCCGGTTGATCGAAGGACTGCAACGGCACTGGCTGTTGCGGAAATATGTTGTCCATGAGCCGGAGCGTTTTTCCTTGTTCTCCGGGATACCGGGCGGGGACCCCGACCCGGCGCGCCGCGAGGTGTTGGAATCCGCCCTGATTGATGCCCGCATGGCGGACGATCCGGCCCGCATCCGGTTGTGTGCCTATAACCTGGCGGTGGCTGCGCTGGCAGGCGATGCGCCGGAGGCAGCGGCAGGCCTGCTCCAGGAAATCCGGTTTTCCGCGCGTCTGGCGGGTGAGGAGCTGACCGCGCCAGAGCAACTGCTCGCGGCAGAGCTTTCGCGCCGGGCTGGAGACCTCGAGCAGGCGGCCGTGGAGGCCGAGGCCGTGGCGAGCGGTCCCTGCAGGCCGAGGCCTGGATGCTGTTGACGGCGATCTATACGGATAGCGGGAATGCGGAAGGGGCACGCAAGGCGCTGCGGGAAACCGAACGGGCCGTGGACCGGATGGATACCGACTCGCCGCTTCCGGACGCGGCGCTTGCCGGCCTCGAGGCCACCATTGCCCTGCTGGAGGGGAATCCGGCGGCGGCGGCGGCGGCGTATGCGGCGCAAGCCGATCGGTTGCGCATGGCCGGCAGTCTCGCCGGCATGACGGAGGCACAGCAGCGTACGCGACGCTGGGCATGTCGAGTTCGTCAGCGACGTATTACCTGCGTGCCGCTGGCGGGTTGCAGGCCAGGGGGCTGGACAAGGAGGCGTCACGGCTGCTTGAGAGCGCACAGGCGCAGGCGTCTTTCTCGGGTGATGAGCTCTTGATGGCGCGCATTGCCGACATGGGGCGACAGTTGTCTGGAAAATAATCCTGCGATTTAGCTTGATATTCTTTTCGGGTCTGTTTACAACGCTCCCCAAGTAAAATTGTGTCAAGGCACGGCAGGTGGGTTCTCAAGGGTGGAGCGCATTAATATATGGCAAAGGCGATGACAGGGAAAACGACGGTTGCGGGGGCGACGGGCCAATCCCCTGCAGGGAAATCCAAGCAAACAGCAGTTGCAGCAAAGAAGATTCCGCCCGCCAAGCCAGCGGTCGCTGGCAAGGTGGCCGCGAAGGGGTCGAAGGAGGCCGCAAGGCAGGCTTCGCCAGTGCCGGCCGGCAAGACGAAGCCGGTGGCGGCTGTCCAGGCCAAGCCGGCCGCGAAGGCGAACCCCGTGTCCGGCGGTAAACCGTCGGTACCCTCCCGCCGGCCTTCCCCTGCCCAGCCGATCAAGCGCGTCGCGGAGGCGCGTCCCGATGCGGAGGATGACGATAACCTGGTCATGGATGACCTTGATGCGCGTCCGGCGTCTGCCCGCGATTCGCAGGCGGATGCGGATGGAGCCGGTGGCGGCGCGGACGACATCGGCGGTGCGGACCATGTTTTTCCTGACGGGGACGAATCCGCGGACAACCTGGCCGACGAGCTCGAGATCGAGGAACCGCTGACGCCCGAGGAGCGTGCCCAGCAGCTTTTTGATTCGGATAATGTCCGCCAGGAGGATATCGAGGCGGAGATCCATGCCGAGTACGAGAAGGAGACCCGCAGCTCCGGGGAGAAGGATACCCGCGAGAACCGCAACCGCTACCTGACGTTCGAGGATATCAACGAGGCGATCCCGGACAGCATCATCGACCCGGACGAGCTGGAAGCCTACCTGCAGCTCCTGCGCGGCATGGATATCGATATCGTCCAGTCGCAGGATGTCGACAAGTTCAAGGTGACCAAGAAGAAGGGCAAGGTTGCCAAGGGCGGCCGGCTGGACTTCTTCGATGATCCGATCCGCATGTACCTGCACCAGATGGGGCAGGTCCCGTTGCTGACGCGCGAGCAGGAGGTGGATATCTGCAAGCGCATCGAGGATGCGGAGATCACGGCCCGCAAGCTTTTCAACCGGCTTTGCAGCACGGCGGACCGCTACCTGAGCCTGGCGGATCGCCTTGAGAACGGCAAGGAGCGTTTCGACCGCGTGGTGGTGGACAAGTACGTCGACAGTCGTGATGTCTACCTGGGCATGCTGCCGAAGGTGCGCAACGAGATCCTCAAGGTCCAGCAGAAGCTGAAGGAACATTTCGAGGTGGCGGTGAAGAGCCGCACGACCAAGGCCGAGCGCGACAAGCGCCTGGCGGCCTGCGACAAGCTGCGCGACAAGCTGAGCCAGTCGCTGGACGAGCTGTACTTCAAGCAGAAAGTGGTCGAGTCCATGGCGCATGAGGCGGAAGTGGATCACGCGCGTTTCCGCGCGGCCTGCAACTCGATCAACAAGCTCGAGAAGCAGCGTCGCAGCAAGCGGCGTGACGACATGATCCGGGACCTGCGCAAGATCAAGCTGCAATTCCAGCATGACCTCTGCATCCCGCTGGACGATTGCCAGGCATACCTGGACAGTCTGCGCGGGGCGATGGCGCGCGGTCAGCAGGCGCGCACGGAAATGGTGGAGGCGAATCTGCGTCTCGTGATCAGCATCGTCAAGAAATACATGAACCGCGGGCTCTCTTTCCTGGATCTGATCCAGGAAGGCAACACGGGTCTGATGAAGGCTGTGGAAAAGTTCGAGTACCGGCGCGGCTACAAGTTCAGCACGTATGCCACCTGGTGGATCCGCCAGGCCGCGACGCGGGCGATTGCCGACCAGGCTCGCACGATCCGCATACCGGTGCATATGATCGAGACGATCAACAAGCTGCTGCGTGTCCAGAAGAAGCTGGTGCAGCAGTT
The DNA here is from genome assembly GCA_020048935.1 of bacterium. Lineage (GTDB taxonomy): Bacteria > Verrucomicrobiota > Kiritimatiellia > UBA8416 > UBA8416 > UBA8416. Next base: position 4,004 of record JAIFLS010000096.1, read on the forward strand.
CGGCCGCGAGCCGACGGCGGAAGAGGCGGCGGAAGAGATGGACATGCCGGTGGAACGGGTGCGCGCGGTCTACAAGATGGCGCAGCAGCCGATCTCGCTGCAGAGTCCGGTGGGGGAAGGGGACGACGCGCACTTCGGTGACTTCATCGAGGACAAGGCGGCCGAGAATCCCTCTGAGATGACGGCGTACAGCATGCTCAAGGATCGGCTGCAGGATGTCCTGGACACCCTGACGGACCGGGAGCGGCAGGTGCTGGATTTCCGGTTCGGGCTGACCGACGGGTATTCACGCACATTGGAGGAAGTGGGAAAGAAGTTTGCAGTGACGCGTGAGCGGATTCGTCAGATCGAGGCCAAGGCGCTGCGCAAGCTCAGGCATCCCACCCGGATACGGAAGCTGGAAGGCTTCCTCGAGGTGAAATAGACGGCCAGGCGGACAGGTGAGAGCGTTCCCCGGCGTCAGAAACAAAGTGGATCCATAAAGGAGAGAGAAGGAAAATGATACCAGAGAGTTTGTATGCGGTTCCGATGGCGGCCACGGCAGGTCTTGCCGGACTGGTTGTCGGTTTGATCCTCGGGCGGTTGAGTGTTGGCTTAGGAAAGTCCGTCCGTGCGTCCAGTCGTGCGTCCAGTCGTGCGTCCGGTGGTGCGTCCAGCGGTGCGTCCAGCGGTCGCCCCCGGGCGGCGTCCGAGTCTGATGACGGTGAGGACGGCGGGTTTACCGGCGAGGGCATCGAGCTTTATGTCGGCAACCTGTCGTACGACATCTCGGAAGCCGAGTTGAAAAAAACCTTCGGCGCGTACGGGGATGTGTTGTCGGTCCGCATCATCAAGAACAAGTTCAATGATCGGTCCAAGGGTTATGGCTTCGTCGAGATGGCGGTACAGGCCGGTGCGGACAAGGCCGTGAAGGCGATGCACGGCAAGGACATCATGGGGCGCAAGCTGGTGCGCCGTCCACCGCCTCGATCAGTGTCAATGCGAAATCGAAGGCGGTGCCGGGACCCTGGCTGGTGATCAGCCGGTTGTCCCGCACCGTCTTTTCATTGCAGTGGTGCGCCCCGGTGATGCCGTCCTGCACGCCGGGGTAGCAGGTATAGCGTCGGCCATGCAGGATGCCGGCCGCCTGGAGCACCAGCGGTCCGGCGCAGATGGCCCCGATCAGGCGTCCGCTCCGGTCGCAGGCGCGCAGGCATTCCAGAACCTCTTCGTGCCGGCAGAGCGTCTGCGCACCGCCGGCGCCACCGGGAATCACAATCCCGTCGAATGAATCGATCCCTTGCCCGGTGACGGTGTCCTGCCAGAGGCAGTCGGCCTTGAGGACGACACCGCGCGACGCGGTCACCTCCGGCGAGTTGCCGGTGGCGGCGGTGGTTACCTGCCAGCCCGCGCGCC
>JAIFLS010000214.1 GCA_020048935.1 bacterium
CGTGGCGGTAGGCGGAGACGAGGGCGTCGTCGGTGAGGTAGCCGGTCCACTCGACAGCATCGGCAATGCCGAGTGTCGCGGCCAGGGCGGCGGGTTCAGGGTAGCGAGGGTCGGGCGAGCCAGCGATGCGCAGTCTCACGTTCATACCCTCCTCCCGGCGCAGGCGGGCCAGCGCGTGGAGCAGGGTGGCGATGTTCTTGTAGGGATCGGCGCGGCCGACATAGAGCAGGGTGCGCGGGCTTTCCGGGGATGCGTCGGCGGGCTCGGCGGTTTGCTGTCCGGCGTGGAGGAAAACATCGGCGACGCCGTTGTAGACCGAGCGGACGCGGGCCGGCGGGGCGTTGAGCAGTTCGATGATGTCGCGGCGCGAGGTATTGCTGACGGTGAGGATGCAGGTCGAGCGGCGGGCGGCCTCGCGCAGCAGGGCGCGGAAGATGGGCATGACACGGGCTTTCTTCGACTTCGGCGCGTGGTCGGGGAAGCGCAGCGGGATCAGGTCGTGGATGGTGGTGACCGCGCGGATGGGTCCGTCGGCATGGCGCCCGAAGGCCAGGAACGGGATCATGTAGTTCGGGGAGTGGAAGACCCGGATACGTTCCTGCCTGAGCAGCCGCGGCAGCCCCAACTGGCTGCGGAGGGCGAACACGCCAGCGGGGAAAAGGAGGCTGCGCATGTGCGCGGCCCGGTCCATGCCGGTCTCGGCGCGGGTACGGGCCTCGAGTGCGGGGTCGTTGAAGATCGCGGTGATGCGGTGGGGCGTCTCCATGCGCGCGTATTCGGCGAGCAACTGGCGGGTATAGTTGCCGATGCCGGAAATGTGGGGGAAAATCCATCTGGCGTCGATGGCGATGTTCATGACGCGACCTGCCTGAAGACCTCCAGCGTGCGGCGTGCGGTTTTCTCCCAGGTGTAGGAGGCTGCCTTGCCGTAGCCCTTCCCGATCAGGTCGCGGCGATGTTCAACGTCATGGAGCACGCGGCGGATGGCCTCGGTCCAGCCGTCGATCTCGTAGTGCGAGAGCAGGACCGCCGCGTCGCCGAGCACTTCCTGGAGCGAGCCACCGGTGCTGGAGACTACCGGCGTGCCGCAGGCCATGGCCTCGACGGGCGGAAAGCCGAAGCCTTCATAGAAGGAACTCAGCAGGAATATCTCCGCGCCGGCGTAGAGGGCAGGCAGGGTATTGTCGCCGGTGAAGCCGAGGCATTTGATCGCGGCGGCGCGCGGCGACTTGCGGATGCAGTCGAGGATGAGCTGGGTCTTCCAGCCCATGCCGCCGGCGATGACGAGGTCGCCGTCGAAGTCGGTCAGTGCCTCGAACACGCGTACCAGGTGCGGGATGTTCTTGCGCGGCTCGACGGTGCCGACGGTCAGAAGGTAGGGGCGGTCGAGGCCGATACCTGCCAGCGTTTCTCGCATGGCTTGCGGTTCGGGGCGGCGGAAGCGCGGGTCGATGCCGTGATGGATGGGGAAGACCCGTTCCGGCGGCACGTTGAGGTAGGTGCAGACTTCACGGGCGCTGAAGTGCGAGACGGTGATGATGGCATCCGCGCGGGCGGCGGTGCGGCGGATATGCTTGTTGAGATAGTGGACGTTGCGGGTCTCGGCGAACTGCGGATATCGCATGAAGGCCAGGTCATGGATGGTCACGACGGACTTGCCCCGGCTCAATGGCGGAATGATGAAATTAGGGAAATGGTAGAGATCGGCCCGGCCGGCGAGCCAGTTGTAGGGGGGGAACCGCAGGGTGTTCCAGGCAAGCTGGGCCACGCGGCCGGGGATCCAGCGTATCGCCCGCGTCTCGGCACCGGGGATCTCGATCGGTTCGGCCTCGTGCTTGAAGTCGAAATAGACCGGTGCGAGCCGGTCCGGCGCCATCATGCCGGCGAGGTGCTCGATCAGTTCGCGTGTATAGCGGCCGACACCGGCCTTCTGGGTCACGGCAGACTGGATATCGATGGCAATTCTCATAGGCGGGTAACTTCTATTCCAGCAGCATGTCGATGCGCTTCTGGAAGAACGCGCGGGTGGAGTCGGCCAGCACTCCGCATTTCTCAGATTGCTTGGCGGCTTCGGCGTAGTTTGCCGACGAGAGATCCAGCATCACGGAGGCGAATGCTTTTTCCGGGGTGGCGGTCTCGCCCAGCCATCGCCGCTGCTCCTCCAGCGGCAGTTGGCCGATTTTCAGTTCCGCCGGGCGGAAGACAAAGCCATTGCCCGATGTGGATTTGACCATCGTCGAGATGGTGTCGCCATTAACCGCCTCCACGCGGAATTCAATACGGCGGCTACCCATGGTGATATAGGTTTCCTTGCCGATGAGTGCATTGAAGGCATCGGCAATGACCGCTTCAGGCTGGTTGGCGGGGGCGAAGAAACGCGCAAGTGCATCCAGTTCCGCGGCGGGAGCCGTCCCCTGTTGCTGGCTTAGCGTCCTTGCGGCGGCATCCATCCCGTCGGTCAGCGCGGTATTCACCAGGCTGTTCCTGAGGGCGTTCAGGCGGGGGGATGGTGGTTCCGGGGCCGGCGGCGGCGTGGCCGCCTCCGGGGCCGGGGTTGGTGAAGGGGCCGGGGTTTCCGCATAGTCGTTCGGCGCGGTCTCTTCCGGCGTTTCAGTCTCGCTTGGCGTCGGCGGCGGTTGAGGACGGGTGGGACGCGGTGGCAGTGGTTGTACCTTCACAGGCGGGGGCGTGACGACGGCCACGCGTGGGTAGGCCTCGCGATAGGGCTGCCACAGCAGCGTCAGGCCGAGCCAGCCGAAAAGCGCCATTAGTGCGGCTGTCAGCGGCAGCTTGATCCAAAGGGGCGTGGTCGGCTTGCCGTACTTCTTCTTAAGGGCGGCGGCGCGGGCGGCCTTTTCCGGGGCTGATGGCGGGGAGGCGCTGGCGACCGCGGCACTGGCATTGGCGCGGGGTGCCGCCGTGGCCACCGCTATCACAGGTGCGCCCGTTGTCGCGACTGGAGGCCGGGTGATGATCATCTTCCGCGGGGCCGCCGCGGCCTTGATGGACATTCGTCCGCCAGCGCCCTTGGCGGCGATCGTGCTGCCGGCACCGGCCAGCGGCCTGGCCACGATCATCTTGCCATCGGCCAGTTTCGTGATGTCGTGTATCGCTCCTTGCCAGTCCGGATAGCGTTTCTGCGGATCCTTCATCATCAGCCGCGCGATCAACTGGGCGCAGGGCGGTGTGATGTCCGGGTTAAGGTCCTGCGGGAACGGGAGTTGTCCCTCGATCTGCGCCTGCAGGACCGCGTCCTCATCCATATTGTCGAAGGGCACCTGGCCGGTGACCATGTGATAGAGGACGGCTCCCAGGCTATACATGTCGCTAGTGAAGCTGACTGATGGGCTGGCGCTGGCCTGCTCCGGCGACATGTAGTTCGGGGTGCCGATGATCATGCCGGGCGTCTGGTCGGCGATGCCGGACATGCCGAGATTGGCGACCTTGACCGCGCCCCCCTTCTCGACCATGATATTGCCTGGCTTGATGTTTCGGTGAATGAGCTTTTCGCCGGTCCAGGCATCGGACAGTGCCTGCGCCACTGAGAGCGCGATCAAAAGTGCCCGCTTCTGGGCCATCGGGTCGCCCAGGTCGAGCAGCGTCGTCAGGGGATACCCGTTCACGCATTCCATCACGATAAAGAGGGCATTCTCGTGCTGTCCGACATCATAGACCTGGATGATGTTCGTGCTTTTCAGCTTGGCGACAGCGCGGGCCTCGCGCAGGAATGCCCGGACTTCATCCTCCTGGTTGATGAACTCGGGTTTCAGGATCTTGATGGCCACCTCGCGATCCAGCGACTCCTGGCGGCCACGCCAAAGTGTGGCGGTGGCGCTCTCCTCGAGCTTCTGCAGGAACTCGTATCCCGGTATGGTCATTGCCGTATTCAAAGCAGGATCTCCGCGGCATCGTTTAGGCATCAAGCCGTTTGGTGTTTGCAATCAATCGATGAAATGTATACTAGAGGGGCTTTTATTAGACAACCGCAAAATTCATTTTTCTTGATCAACATGACAACACTCATTTTCCTGATCACGTATTGCGGGATCGCCATGGGGCGCTACCCGAGGCTGGCGATCGACCGCACCGGCATGGCCATGCTAGGCGCGCTGGCGATGGTCCTCGGCGGGTCGATCAGCGCGCCGGCGGCGATGGAGGCGATCCACGTGCCCACGCTGCTGCTGCTTTACGGGCTGATGATCATATCGGCGCAACTGCGCCTGGGCGGCTTCTACACCGCGCTGGCCTGGCGGGTGACCCGCTGGATCGACCGTCCGGCGTGGTTCCTCCTGATCCTGATGCTGGTCAGCGGCCTGCTGGCGGCCGTGCTGGCCAACGACATTATCTGCCTGGCGTTCACGCCGGTGCTGGCCGTGGCCTTGCGGCGGCGGCACCTCAACCCGCTGCCCTACCTGCTGGGGCTTGCCATGGCCACCAACCTGGGATCGGCCTCCACGATGATCGGCAATCCGCAGAGCATGCTGATCGGGCAGCTCGGCAACCTCTCCTTCCGTGACTTCCTTTTCTGGTGCGCCCCGCCCTCCCTGCTGTGCCTGGTCATCACCTTCGGCCTGCTGCTGCTGCTCTTCCGCAGGCGATTGACGATCGAGCCGGTCCATGCCGGTGCCTTTACCGAACCCGACTGGCCGGTCTTCAACCGCTGGCAATCGGGAAAGGGACTGGTGGCGGCGACGGTCGCGGTCGTGCTGCTGCTGGCCGGCCTGCCGCGCGAACTGTCGGTACTGGCGCTGGCGGGGGTATTGCTATTGAGCCGGCGACTGAATACCCGGACCATGCTGGGGCTGGTCGACTGGCACCTGATCACCCTTTTCTGCGGGTTGTTCATTGTCGTGCGCGCCTTCAACCAGACCGGCCTGCCGGCGCAGGGGCTGGCGTGGCTGGCGGCGCAGGGGGTGCCGATATCGAATCCGTACTGGCTGAGCCTCTTCTCGATATTTCTGAGCAATGTCGTCAGCAACGTGCCGGCAACGGTCTTGATCGCCCCGCATCTGGAGGGCAGTCCGCCAGCGACCTGGTATGTCCTGTCGCTCGCCACGACCTATGCAGGCAACCTGCTGACCATCGGCAGCATAGCAAACCTGATCGTCATCGAGCAGGCGGCCCAGTTCGGCATCCGTATCTCGTTCCGGGACTATGCCCGTGCCGGGGTGCTCGTCACGGCGGCTAACCTGGTCATCCTGCTGGGGTGGGTATACATGCGTATGGAATGATGTCTTCGGTGCCCCTGGTGTTTCTCGATTGGGGCTGAACTAAGAGGGGGAAATGAGAAGAAACGGTATGGTGATGCGGTATCCGGCGGTGCGTTGGCAGGATGCGCTGCCGACGGGTAGCGGGATCGTGGGTGCGCTGCTTTATGGCAATATACAGCGTGAGACGGTGGTCCTGAACCACGGCAGTCTTTATTATCCGAGGGCTCGTCCGGTGATGGTCGATGTCTCTGACAAACGGCAAGAGATTCGCGGGCTGGTGGAACGTGGCGCATGCCGCGAGGCCGCGCAGCTCATGCGCGATATCTACACCGAGCGCACTGCAGGTCTGCCGGGTTCGGTTGACCCCTATCAGCCTTTCTGCTCGATTCGGCTGGAATCGGGTACGGATGGACCGTTCCAGCACTACCGTCGCGGCGTCGATTTTGAAACAGGGCGCGCGTGGGTGACGTGGACCGATCACGCCGCCTCGTTCACGCGCGAGATTTTTGTGTCGCGGGTAACGGATACGGTTTCCTTGCGGATACGGGCCGATCAACCGGGTGCCGTGTCCGGCACGATCTCGTTGAACAAGACCGAGAGCGAGCAGGTCAACGAAACGCTGATGCATACAGGAGCCAAGCTCGATACATTCGTGTTCGATTCGACTCGGCAGGTGTCTGCATCGGAACGGAGCATGTCGTTCGTGGGCACCTATCCGAACGGGGTCTCGTTCGGCGCTTTGGGGACTCTCGCGGCTCCCGGCGGTGCGGTGTCCGAACGGGATGGCGCACTGGTTGTCAAGGGGGCTGATGAACTTGTACTCCGAGTGCGACTCTTTGTTGGCGAGGCGCCGGAAGCAGGCCTGGCACGCCTGAATAAAGAGCTACGAGACGAGGCGACTTTCGATGCTGCATTCGAGGAACATGCGGCGGCACATCGCGACCTGTTTGATCGTGTGGTACTGGAACTTGGGCAAGACAGCGAATACAGCAACGAGGAACTGCTGCTGGAGGCGTATGATGAGGTTCCTTCGGCGGCCTTGATCAAGCGGATGTGCGACTATGGTCGCTATCTGCTGATCTGCTCCAGTCGTCCGGGGGGAATGCCGGCTAACTTGCAGGGACTATGGAACGGCGATTACGCGCCGGCCTGGAATTGCGACTTCCACACGGATGAGAACATCCAGATGAATTACTGGCCTGCGCTGCAGGGCGGATTGCCTGAGACGGTACTGCCCATGTTCTCGTATTTCGAGCGCTACATGGATGACTTCCGCGAAAATGCACGTTGCAACTTCGGCTGTCGCGGCATCGAGCTGCCGCTGGCGATGACGACGCATGGATTTTCAACGCCTATGGGGTATGCGAACTGGACGGCGGCAGCAGGCTGGATCGGCCAGCACTTTTATGACTACTACCTGTTCACGGGCGACAAGGTTTTCCTTGCGGATCATGTGGTGCCATGGCTGAAGGAAACCGCGCTCTTCTACGAGGACTTCCTGTACGAGGGCGATGACGGCAAGCTGGTATTCAATCCGTCCGTTTCCCCCGAGAATCGGCCCGGCAACGGGAACAGTATGATTACGATCAATGCCACGATGGATGTAGCAATCTGTCGCGAGGTGCTGAACAATCTTTGCTCGTCCTGCGCGGTACTCGGAATCGAGGCGGAAGGAGTGGTGCGCTGGAAGGGGATTCTGGAGAAGTTGCCCGACTATCAGATTAACGCGGATGGAGCCATCCGCGAATGGATGCATCCGGCGTTTGACGACAACTACCACCATCGGCACCAGTCGCATCTGTATCCGGTATTCCCCGGCCTGGAGGTGACGCCGGAGTCGAATCCCGCCATCTTTGAGGCGTGCCGCGTCGCCGTTGAGAAACGGCTGGTGATCGGGCTCACGAGTCAGACCGGATGGTCCATGGCGCACATGGCCAATATCTATGCGAGGCTGGGGATGGGGGATCGTGCGCTGGAATGTATCAATATCCTGACGCGCAGCAGTGTCGGTCCCAATCTTTTCACATATCATAACGACTGGCGGATGATGGGGCTGAGTTCGGGGTGGGGCGGTCAGCCGCCGTTCCAGATCGATGCCAATTTCGGCATTGCCGCCGCCGTGTTCGAGATGTTGCTTTTCAGCAAGCCCGGGCTCGTCAAGCTCTTGCCGGCACTGCCCACGCGCTGGACGGACGGACGTATATCCGGGCTACGCGGCCGCGGAGGCATTTCGGTGGATATGGCGTGGGATGTGGGTGCGGGAGCGTTTACAGCCAGCTTGACAGCAACGAGCGATCAGTCTGTACGTGTCCGCATTCCTGGTTTCGTACAGGGCGTTAGCGTGGATCACTCGCCAGTGCCTGTGACGGCGATTGGGGATGGGTACATGTACGTGACGTTGAAAGCATCGGCCCCATGCGTCATCTGTTCGGTATAAGTCGATCTAGCCATTCGGTTTTAAACTTACCAAAAGAAAGGAAAGTCATGATTACACCGTGTCGTCCGAAGTGGAAGGGAACCTTGACCGATCGTGAGCGTTTCAACCGTCAAATGCATTACGAGTCGTTTGACCGTTGTTTCAATATGGAGTTCGGTTACTGGAAGGAGAACTTCAAGGAGTGGGATTTGTTCGTCAAGAATGGGATCACGGACAATGGGCAGGCGGATATCTTCTTCAACTTTGACCGCCTCAGATCGACCGGCGGACGAGACTGGATGCATCCCGCCTTTACCGAGGCCGTGGTCGAGGAGACTGCCACTACGCGGATCCTGATGAATCGCGATGGCCTGCTGGCGGAAGTGCCCAAGGATGGTCACGACACGATTCCGCATTTTATCAAGGCTTCGATTATCACGCCCGACGATTGGAAGCGCTGTAAGGAGGAACGCATGCGCGTGGACGATCCGGCCCGGATCATCGATATCGAGGCGATCAAGCGGCGGCATCCGGCGGATCGCGACTATCCCTTGGGAGTGAGCTGCGGATCGATGATCGGCAAGGTCCGCGATATGCTCACCTTTGAGGGGCTCGCCTACGCCTGCTTTGACTATCCCGATATGGTCGAGGATATGGTCGAGACGAGCTGTCAGCTGGTCGAGCATGTGCTTGATCAGCTGTTGCCGCATGTTGAGTTCGACTTTGCGTCAGGCTGGGAGGATATCTGCTTCAAGAATGGCCCGATCGTTTCCGCCGATTTCTTCCGGGATGTCGTCATGCCGCGCTACAAGCGCATTTCCAAACGCCTCAAGGCGCATGGGATCAAACTCTGGTACACGGATTGCGACGGCGACGTGCGGCCCATCCTCCCCTATATGCTGGAAGGCGGCATCAACTGCCTGTTCCCCTTTGAAGTGAATGGCTGTGCGCATCCCGCCGAGCTGCTGGCCGAGTATGGCAAGGACCTCCGGATCATGGGTGGATTCGATAAGATCCAGCTCGGCAAAGGACCGGAAGCGATCAAGGCATACATGGAGACGCTGGTGCCACTGGTCGAGCGCGGCGGCTACATTCCGTTCTGCGACCATCGTTGTCCGCCCAATGTGAAGCCGGAGGATTACCTCTATTACCTCGATCTTAAAGAGCAGATGTTCGGCATGAAGGGGTGATTTTTCAATGACAACGGTGAATGTACAGGATTATGGCGCCGTCGGTGATAATTCCACGGACAATACAGAAGCCTTCTCGTCCTGCCTCGACGCAATCATCAAGGCAGGGGGTGGCCGTATGCACATTCCGGCAGG